>QHMQ01000215.1 GCA_003217835.1 Verrucomicrobiota bacterium | reverse complement strand
GGATCAACTCAATTCGTTCGCTTCGGAGGTGACGCGCGTCGCGCGCGAAGTCGGCACGGAAGGCAAACTGGGAGGACAAGCCACGGTCAAGGGGGTTGGCGGGACGTGGAAAGATTTGACGGACAGCGTGAATTCAATGGCCAGCAATCTGACTAACCAAGTGCGCGGCATTGCAAAAGTTGTTACTGCAGTCGCGCATGGCGACCTGAAACAAAAGCTCCTTGTCGAAGCGAAAGGTGAGATTGCTGAGCTCGCCAAGACCATGAACAGCATGACGGAGACGCTTGCCACTTTCGCGGAGCAAGTTACGACGGTGGCGCGCGAAGTTGGCGTCGAAGGAAAGCTAGGCGGTCAAGCGAATGTGCCTGGCGCCGCCGGTACATGGTGCGATTTGACTGATAATGTGAACCGGCTGGCAGCAAATTTGACTACGCAGCTTCGCGCTATCGTCGAGGTTGCGACCGCAGTTACGGAAGGAGACCTGACACGTTCGATCCAGGTGGAAGCGCAGGGCGAGGTCGCATTCGTGAAGGACAACATCAACGAAATGATCCGCAATTTGAAAGACACGACGTTGCGGAATGAGGAGCAGGACTGGCTCAAAACTAATCTCGCGAAATTCTCACGCATGCTACAGGGACAAAGGGACTTGTTAACGGTTGGCAAGCTTATCTTGTCCGAACTGGCCCCGGTGGTCTCTGCGCAACACGGCGTCTTCTATATCATGGATAGCTCGGGGGAAGAGCCTGAACTCAAGCTCTTGGCAAGCTACGCCTACCGCGAGCGTAGAGGTGCAAAGAATCGCTTCAAATTGGGGGATAGCTTGGTTGGGCAAGCGGCGCTGGAAAAAAAACGCATTGTCCTGACTGACGTCCCGTATGGTTACGTGAAGGTGAGTTCTGGTCTGGGTGAGTCGCGCCCGATGAACATCGTCATTCTGCCCATCTTGTTCGAAGGAGAAGTAAAAGCGGTGATGGAACTATCATCGCTTGATCGTTTCACCTCCACCCATCAGGCGTTTCTCGATCAACTGACGGAGAGCATCGGTATTGTGCTCAATACGATTCAAGCGAACACGCGGACGGAAAACCTGCTCAAACAGTCGCAATTGCTCGCCGTGGAACTCCAAAATCGCCAGGACGAGTTGCAGAAAACGAACCTCGAGTTGCAAGAAAAGGCGCGCTCTAATCTCGCGAAAGATCAGTTTCTTGCCATGCTCAGCCACGAACTGCGCACTCCTCTTACCCCGGTGCTCGCGTCTGCCTTCGCCCTCGAGAATGAACAGGCGTTGCCGGAGAATATTCGCGAATCACTGCAAATGATCCATCGCAACGTGGAGTTGGAGGCTCGTCTCATTGATGATCTGCTCGATCTAACGCGTATTAGCAAAGGCAAGGTCCAACTCAATTTTGAAGTCGTTAACGCTCATACGCTGTTGCAAAATGCTCTCGAGATTTGTCAGGCGGATATCGATCGAAAACATCTGGCGCTTCGGCTCGATCTCGCTGCCCACAAAGTCCATCTGCAAGCCGACCCAGCGCGACTCCAGCAGATCTTTTGGAACCTCATCAAGAACGCTGTTAAGTTTACACCTGAAGGCGGTCAAATTTGTGTTTCCACCAGTAATGATGCAGGCGGTCAACTGCATGTTAAAATAGTCGATACCGGCTTCGGGATTGAATCTGAATCACTGCCAAAAATCTTCGATGCTTTTGAGCAGGCTGGCTGGACACAGTTTGGAGGTTTGGCATAAAGGAAGCATCACCGCCGAAAGCGCCGGGCGAAATAAAGGTGCCACGTTTACGCTGATCTTTCCCACCTGCGAAAAGGCGGACGCTCGCACCACGCCAGCCATCTCGCCTACAACGCCAGAACGCCGGACCATGCGAATCCTGCTGGTCGAGGACCATGAAGATACAAATCGGTCGCTCACAAAACTACTTCGGCGGCGCGGCCATCAGGTGCAGTCGGCCCGCACGCTTCAATCTGCGCTCGATCTAAGTGCGAGGGAGGAATTCGATGTGCTCATTAGCGACCTCGGTTTGCCCGATGGCAGCGGAATCGATTTGATGCGAACGCTGAATTCCGGGCGGCCACTTTTTGGAATCGCCCTGACCGGTTTCGGAATGGAAGATGATATTCGTAAAAGTCACGATGCAGGATTCAAGCATCACCTCGTTAAACCGATCGATCTGAACAAGCTTGACTCGCTCATTCAGGAAGGCGCCGCGGCGCTTCCGGGCAAAAGCGCTCCGCAGACTGCAAATCGCAGTGGTTGATTACGAAATAGCGCAGGCGATCTACGCCGCCGCACGGTAGATCGAACCGTCCTTGCTCGAGTAACTAGCTTCGCGGGTGATTGATCTTTCCAATCTGTTGCGCAGCTTCGCAACGTTTTGCACCCGAAAGTCGGCTTGGCCGTAGAAAACGACCGTAGAAGCCCCGAGAAATTCCCAGACCGATATTCGCAATGGGCTGATGGTGGCAAGCCAATGCTCGTACCCTTAGCGTGCCGGCGGCAAGGTTTGAGATTTTGCGTTTGCGCGTTTCAGCAAGCCGAAAAGATCGCTGTCGGTAGAAAAGACGAGCGTCGCATCTTTCGTGAGCACTTTGCGGTATGTGTCCATGCTCTTGAGGAAATTGTAGAATTCGGCGGCTTGCGGCTTCTGGGTGTAAGCCTGCGCATAAATCTCGGTCGCTTTCCCGTCAGATTCGCCACGGATCTGTTGCACCTGCCGGTAAGCGGTCGATTGAATTTCATTTAAGTCGCGTTCTTTTTGTCCGGCGATGCGTGCTGCTTCGCCTTCGCCTTCCGAGCGAAACCGCTGCGCAATCTGCCGACGCTCGCTCATCATTCGCTGGTAGATTCGATCGAGCACGTCCGGATTGTAATTCACGCGCTTGAGTCGGAGATCGAGCAGCTCGATGCCAAACTCCGACAATTTGCCCGCCGCTTTCGTCTTAATCTCGTCCTCGATTTTCAATCGCCCGTACTCGATCGGCGGCAAGACACCAATCGTTCCCAAGCCTGTTGGCACATTTTTCAGATTTTCATCGCGGAGCGGTTTGCGATTTTTGTCGATGCGAACGATCTCGATCAGGTCATGTTTGGCGACAGCGTTGCGTGTCTCGCTCCCAAGAATGTCTTCCAACCGCGATTGCGCGCTTCGTTCATCGCGCAGCCGGAC
>QHMQ01000063.1 GCA_003217835.1 Verrucomicrobiota bacterium | reverse complement strand
CGGCCATTAATTCGCGAGCCGTTTGATCTCCACCGGGCAAAACTTGCAACACTTTCGGCCAGCCAGTCGCCATCGCGAAAAGATCCGCTGTCTGCTGGGTGATTCGCGATCCGGGAACAGCTGGTTTCCAAATGACAACATTTCCGTAAAGAAGAGCAGGAACAATTTTACCGACTGGAATTGCGAGCGGATTATTAAAAGGCCCAACTAGTGCGATTACTCCAAGCGGCTCGCGGCGAAAACCGGTTTTCTGCGGTACGCGATCCTGTCCTGGTTCGACCTGTTTGGCCGCCGCATCTATGAGAGCGATAGCGCGCGCCACTTCATCGCGCGCATAACGAATAGGTTTGCCGATATCCTCGACGAGAAGATCGACAAGTTGCCGCTCATGTTGCTCCAGCTGGCGGCCAAAAGCTTGCAGCAACCTTAGCCGATCATCAACGGGAACCCGCCGCCAATCCTCCAAAGCCTTTCTCGATGCAGCGACTGCAGCTTCAATATCGGGTTTTCGCCCTGCTGCCACTCGCCAGGTACGTTCGCAATTCCAGGGGGAACTATGAGTCACAACCTCGGGCTCTTTATCGACCAGTAATTCGCCGAACCTTGCCCCGCCTGCGGAAATCGCTGCCAGAATCTCGCCTGAGCTTCGGAAGACCAGCGATCGTTTCTGCAGGTACCGCTTCGTAATTGCGCCATGCAGCGGATCATTGCTTCCGGTGGAATCCTCGGCGACGACAACGCTGTAACCCTTGGCGTAAGCATCAAGCGCAGTCGCGCGCACACACGCGTGCAAGTGCACGCCAGCGATGATCAGCGCGTCCGCATTGAGCTCATGCAAAACCAAATCGAGCTGCCCTGTCGAAAAGGCACTGAAAAATGTTTTATGGATGATCGTTTCTTTCTTGTGCGGACGAAGCACATCGGGACAAGCGTGGCCCGCCGAATCCTCAAGGCACATCCAGACGCCATTTCTTTTTTGATGCGGCATGCGGTTATCACCGGATCTGTTGACCGTGCTCCAAACATGGACGACTGGGACTGCCCCCGTGCGGGATGTATTCAGCAGATCGGTTGCGGCAGCAACAATACTGGCAGGGTGCGGCTCTAAATCGCCGGCTCGCAGGAAATCGTTCTGGAAATCAACTAGCAGCAGAACAGGCTTCATATTCACGGACCCCGGCGCTCTGGATTTCGCGCGCCACCAACTCTCCGAATTGCCGCGTGCCCGCGACTTTACAGCCGGGTTCGGTCAAGTCTGCGGTTCTCCAGCCGGCGCGCCAGACCGCCTGCACCGCATCTTCAATCAAGCGCGCGGCCGACTGCAGACTGAACGATTCTCGCAGCATCATGGCCATGGAAAAAATTTGCCCCACGGGGTTGGCCGTGTCCGTTTCGGCGCGATCATGAGCGGCTCCATGATTGGTCTGGTAAACCGCGGCGCCGTCCGCAGCGTAGCTGGCCCCAAAAGTCAGGCCGCGCGATCCGGCCAGAACGCCACCAAGGTCGGAAAGAATATCGCCAAAACAATTCGGCGCGACGACGACGTCGAAGCTTTCAGGTTCCTGTAACAATTTGTAGGCGGCATAATCGATGTCGAGCAACAAAACGTTCACTCCCGAGGCTCCAGCGACCTCGAGTGCGCATGCGCGCCAAAGCGAATGAATGGCTGGGAGACCGGAGTTCTTGCCGATCACGAAGAGAATGTTTCTCCTTCGCTGCGCTGCCGTCGCGGCCACTTCCAAAACCGCTCGCACTTGTTTTTCCCTATGAACACACGTATGCAGAATTTCCCGACCGTCTTCGCAAGATGCTTCGACCGAATTGCCCTGATAAACGTCCTGCAAATTTTCGCGCACAACCAAAATGTCGAGCGGCTTCGCGGGAAGTGTTATGCGACACACGTCGCGTAACTCCGAATACGAGCGCAACGGATTGAGTTTGTAGTAAAGGTCGAACCGGCGGCGCATATCATAAACGAATCGGCCTCCTGCCGCACCGGCCATGATCGCGCCCCCGTCCGCGAAGATTTCGCGACAAAACTCAGCTACTTCATCGGTAAGAAACTCACCCGTGCGTTCAGCCGACAGGAAACCAATGTCACCTCCGGTTTTGACACAGAAATTGAGACGGCAGCTTTCCGCCACGGCATCTAGCACGCTGCAGGCAGCATCGATCAACTCCGGTCCACTACCTTCGCCCCTCAAAATTCCGACAACGAAAGGCCGCAAGTCTGGTCTGAAGTCAATCCGTTGGCTAGTCACGGGCGCCGAGAGTATCACAAAAGCCTGTTAGGAACAAGATTCGCCGTCTCGAATAAAGAGGCATATAATCCTTCCAGCCGTCGACACCGCGCGTTTTCTGGAAATAATATCTTGAAGCGCACGGAGAAATTTCTTGCCTCTCGAAAGCGCTCGCCTCGAAATAATGTGCGGTCATTATGAATTCCGACATTTATTCGTCAGCCGGTCGGCAGCTTGCATTGGCTTTGCTTTTCTTTCCGACAGCAGCCCTCTTGGCGGCGCTCGTACAAAAGAATCCGCCCGTCCGACCTGAGGATGCAAACTCGCCGGTGTTGATTTGGGACATTGATCTTAAGCTTGACAAGAGTCTGCCGCGAAACTTCCGCACGACGGACGATCCAGTTGAAGCGAATGGCGCTCAGAAAATTCCGGTCACAATCGGTTTGACTGATCTCCATGCTTCTGGCAGCGGAGAATTCACGGCCGATAGCCTGAAGCTCTTGTTAGGACGCACTCGTGGTCCTGTTACGGTTTTCGATTTGCGGCAGGAGACGCACGTATTTGTTAACGGTCTGCCGATTAGCTGGTTTGCCACGCACGATTGGTCCAACGTCGGTCGCACTCACGATGAGATCGAAGCAGACGAAGCTGCGCGCGTGAAATCGCTCAAGGCCGGGAGCAAAATCGTTGTTAATCCAGGAGCCGCGATCAAGAAACCTGGTGCCACCTCGAGTGCGCCGGAAAATGTGACTGTCGAGCATGCGAGTACGGAGCACGACATTGTTGTGGGCAACAACGCGGCCTATGTCCGGCTCACTGTTACCGATCATGCGCGCCCGCTCGACGAAGAGGTCGATCGATTCATCCTCGCCGTACGGATCATGCCGAAGAATGGTTGGGCGCATTTCCATTGCGAAGCGGGCCGGGGTCGGACGACGACCTTCTTGGTGCTGTACGACATGATGCGAAATGCGAACCGTGTCTCGCTCGAGGATATTGCGCGTCGTCAGCAGCTGCTCGGCTACGATTACGATGTTCTCCGCCCTGCTGATCCCGGAAGCTGGAAGGCTCCATATACCGACGACCGGATCGCGTTCGTCCGCGCCTTTTACAGGTACGCTCATGCCAATCCTGGCGGCCAGCCACAGCTCTGGAGCGAGTGGCTGAACTCAGGGACAAACTGATTACCTTCCTCACAACGCAATGAAGACTATTTCGACTGGGCCTGCCAAGGCGGTAGTCTTTGGAGTGCTGCGTTAATTGAAAAAGACGGCCTGCGGCCTGCCTTCGTTCCACTCCGGCCCGGCACTCCCCGCTCTTCACTCCGTTCCGAGCGAAGACTGGAGGCGAGGGGAGTTGAACCCCTGTCCTCGTCGCTATCCACGCGAACATCTACATGTTTGTCCGGTGAAAAGTTTTGAGGAGCCGAACGTTGCACCGGCACACTGCCGGCTCCCGAGCGTCCGCGAAATTCGATTCACAAACCGGCGCGGTCGCTCCGCCGATTCGCCAGCCTGCTGTCCACGTTTCCGACGCTAGCAGGCGTCGCCCCGGAAACGTCGCGGTCAATTAAGCCGCGAGAGCGAGATCTTCGTGATCTGCGTTTATTTGTTTTGGTCCGGTTTTTAACGAGGCCAACGAACCATCCTCGACATGCCGCCCGCGCTTCGAACGATGAGTCGAAGCCAGTGCGCCCCCGATTGTACTTGAACAAATACCGTCGATTGAGGTCTTATGCAACCGAGCTTGTGCGCTTTTTGTTCCCTTTCGCAGTGCTGTAGGTTGGTATGAAGAGTGATCCGAAATGGCTATTGAAGTAACATTTCGATCTTTGTTCAAAGGTCGTCCGGACAAGAGCGCCCTTTACAAAGAGATCCAGCCAAATCCTTCCGTCGCGAGGAGAAAATCGATCCCTCGGTTTCAATCTGCGCGAGCAGTCACGCGGTTGATGCGCCGGAATTTCAGCAGTCGCGCGCCCGAACTTTCCGGAGGCGAGGCAATCATCCTTTCTATTCCAAAAAGCGGACGCACATGGGTTCGGACATTTCTTTGTGCTTACTTCTGTAAATGTTATGCCCGCGAGTTCACGCTCGAGCCTGAACACTACGGCGAGCCCGGTATTCCCCGACTCATCTTTTCACATGATTGTTTCGAACACCGGACCAAAGGCGACCTTTGGGACAGAATCCGTGGCAAATACCTGGTCCCAAAAAAGGAGCTTCGACGCGCTAAAATCGTTCTACTCGTGCGCGATCCGCGGGATTGTTTCGTTTCCCTCTATGTGCAGATGACGCGGCGCGATCGTGGCGCGCCTACAGAGTTCAAGAGAAAAACAGTCAGTGATCTCTTGCGTGGCAGGAAATTCGGGGTTCACGCCATCATCAGAACGATGAACGCCTGGTTGACTGAGTTCTCCGGTCGCGACGATTTCACGATCATCCGTTATGAGTCGCTACGCGAATTTCCTGCGGAAAATTTCCGGACCCTTCTCGCTGTGCTCGGCGAAACGACGCCTGACATATCGATCTTTCAAGACGCGCTCGATTTCTCGCAGTTCGAGAATATGAAAAAAATGGAGGCTGCCGGCGCTTTTGACTCGAAAATCCTGCGACCGGGCGATGTCCGTGATCCGGAGTCGTTCAAAGTACGCCGCGGCAAAGTGGGCGGTTATCGTGAGTATCTGTCAGTCGAAGATCAAGAATACGCCTTAGCCGCGTTGACCAAGCTCGATCCTCGGTTCGGCTACGGCCTGGGCGAGAGCGCGCACCATTAGGTCCAATGTAGGATCAAGCTGCCGCTCGCGGTCTTGCCTTCTAGGTAGCGCCGCCCCGTGCCTCGCGTTCGGGTGATCGCGTCTTCGCGATCACCCGAACTTTCCTTGACGGCGGCAATTTCCAGGGAGTAATCAACCCGGGCAAGACTGTTTCGGGTGGCCCCGCCGAACGCAGCACGCGAGACGCGCGTCCCGATTCGAAAATCATCACACCTCCCGTTTTCGATCGCTCGTGGGAGGGCTTGAAAAAGTTCTTGCATCCCTACCAATTTAGTAGAAATCTGAAACCATATCAGTTCAGTAGACATTAAATAAACGAACCGAGGGAGGTCGCATGAAGATAATGAAATTGCTAATGGGATCGATGTGCTTGGCCTTGTTCTGCACGAGCGCGGCATGGATCGAATACAAGATCGTGTTGAGTCTCGGAAGCGTGCTCAGTCTGTTTGCGCTCACGTCTATGTCGGCCGCGATCTTAGTCGCGCTGCTTCGTGCGCCGGAGGGCTGCGAAAACGTTGATGGATTTTATGCTCGACTGCGCAAACGTCGCTCGGATGCGATTCGGCATGGCGAACGCACACGTACGGCGAACATGGACATGGTCCGATTTTTAGTAGGCCGACGGTCTCGCGCTCATAACTAGACATGAAACTTTCTAAACGCGGCGAGTATGCACTCCGAGCGGTAATTGATCTTGGGATCGCGCAAGAGCTGGGTTTTCCAATTCTGCAGGCGAGCGAATTGGCGATGAAGGAGAAACTTCCAGTAAAATTTCTGGAGCAGATTTTGGCGCAGTTGAAGCTGGGCGGGTACGTAAAAAGCACTCGTGGAAAGTTGGGCGGCTATTCGCTGGCCAAGCCAATGAAGCGGATCAAGTTCGGATCGGTCATCCGTTTCATAGAAGGACCGCTGGCACCGATCCGATGTGTGAGCCAAACGGGTTACGCGCGGTGCAGCTGTCCGGACGAAGTGCACTGTGGTTTGCGGATGCTTATGCTCGATGTGCGTAACGCCATCGCGAAGCTCCTCGATCGCTACACGCTTAAAGACATCGTAGAAATCACGTTGCGCAAGCTGCGCAGAGACAAGGTTACGCCCGCTTTTATCCCGTCATCAATCGGACTCCAGTCCCTGCTGCCGACCAAGGGTAGCCCGGTGTTTCGGGGCCGTCGAAAATTGAATTCAGTAGAACCTATATCGGTGAGGCAGAGAAATAAAAACGCAGAGGAATTGACCGAAGAAAATTAGTAGAAGCGAAAAACGCGACAAAAAGGAGAAACCTAATGTTTATCAAGAAGTTCGTCTTACGGGCAGCGGGCGCGAGCCTGGCTGCAATCATTTCGCTGGCGGCGCAACCGCTTGGCGCGCAGACACCGTCCGAGTCCGAACGGCTTCAGAAGCTC
>QHMQ01000062.1 GCA_003217835.1 Verrucomicrobiota bacterium | reverse complement strand
AGAATCATCACCCTGACGAGGTTTGCTGCTTTTTACCCAGTTTCGCCACTGTTTTCCGTATACTGGTCCTAAGTCGCCGGTCGTTTTGTCGGCCCATTCATCCCAAATAGTCACTTTGTTTTCTTGTAAGTACCTAACGTTCCTTTCTCCGCGCAAGAACCAGAGCAGCTCATAAATGATTGATCTGAGATGAAGCTTCTTTGTGGTGAGCAGCGGGAATCCCGGCCCGGCGGGACGCAAATCGAAACGGGCTTGCGCGCCGAAGATCGATCGTGTGCCTGTGCCAGTGCGATCGGCGCGCGGCTGGCCTTTCTCAAGCACGAGCCGGAGCAGATCGTGATACTGGCGCACGAACGAAATTATCGCCTCCGGCGGTATTGCGAAAACAAAAAAGCGTTGCCTTAATGGGTACGACGAGATTCTTTGGGCCCGACGAAGCGTGAATTTGATTTGCAGCCCGACATTCCTGGACGTAGAATGAAATGTTGAGCTAGCGAAGAGGAGAGCGCCGCATTGGCTCAAACCTAGACTTCGCAGGGCTGGAATCGCGACGAAGTGTCACAACTCATTCGGCATTAAGTCGCCGGATGAATGTGTTAGAGCTTCGATGACAGTTATTTAAAGATGCAGGGGTCGGTTGGCTTGGCTCCTGCTAGGTAACGCATAGGAGGATTATTCTCAAATGGCTAAAGTTTTAGGTATCGATTTGGGCACCACCAACTCTTGTATGGCCGTGATGGAGGGTGGCGACCCTGTAGTTTTAGAAAACTCGGAAGGGGCACGCACAACGCCTTCAATCGTCGCGTTTACGAAGAACGGTGAACGATTGGTTGGCCAGGCTGCGAAACGTCAGGCTGTAACCAATCCGCAGAATACCGTTTTCTCGATCAAGCGGTTCATGGGCCGCAAGTTCGACGAGGTTCATGAAGAAGAGCATCGCGTTCCGTACAAGGTCGTGAAGGCGGCGAACGGTGACGCCCACGTGCAAGTGGAAGTGAACGGGCAGAAGAAGACGTTCTCGCCGCCGGAAATTTCGGCGATGATTTTATCGAAAATGAAAGCCGACGCTGAAGCGAAGCTCGGCGAGAAGATCACGCAGGCTGTCATTACCGTGCCGGCCTATTTTAACGATTCACAGCGCAACGCAACCAAAGACGCGGGCAAGATCGCGGGCCTCGAAGTGTTGCGCATCATCAATGAGCCGACGGCCGCGTCGCTCGCTTACGGCCTCGACAAAAAGAAAGATGAGAAGATCGCGGTTTACGATTTGGGCGGTGGCACGTTTGATATTTCGGTTCTCGAAATCGGTGATGGTGTCTTCGAAGTCAAAGCAACCAACGGCGACACGCACCTTGGGGGTGACGATTGGGATGCGAAGATCATGGATTGGGTCGTCCACGAATTTAAAAAGGACACTGGCATCGATCTGACAAAGCACCCGGACGCGATCCAGCGCATCAAGGAGGAAGCCGAGAAAGCGAAGATTGCGCTCTCAAGTTCACAGGAATACGAAATCAACCTGCCATTTATCACGGCGGATGCGAGCGGACCGAAGCACATTCAGAAGAAATTGACGCGTTCGAAACTTGAGCAGCTGACCGATCCGCTTTTTGAGCGGACGATCAAGCCGGTGAAGGACTGCTTGGCCGACGCCAAGTTGTCCGAGAAGGAAATAAACGAGTTGGTGCTCGTGGGGGGAATGACGCGCATGCCGAAGGTGATCGAGACAGCGCGTAAACTCATCGGCAAGGAGCCGCACAAGGGCGT
Source organism: Verrucomicrobiota bacterium (assembly GCA_003217835.1). Lineage (GTDB taxonomy): Bacteria > Verrucomicrobiota > Verrucomicrobiia > Chthoniobacterales > UBA10450 > Udaeobacter. The sequence continues at coordinate 6,488 of QHMQ01000062.1, read as the reverse complement.
GAACCCAGACGAGGTCGTCGCCGTGGGTGCAGCAATTCAAGGCGGCGTGCTCAAGGGCGACGTCAAAGACGTGCTCTTGCTAGACGTGACTCCGCTGACGCTTGCGATTGAAACCGCGGGCGGCGTGGCCACGCCAATGATTCCGCGCAACACCACGATCCCGACTCGGAAATCGCAGATCTTTTCAACCTACAGCGACAATCAGCCGGGCGTGGAAATCAAAGTGTTGCAAGGCGAGCGGCCGCTGTCGCGCGACAACAAAAATCTCGGCACATTCCATCTCGATGGAATTCCGCCGGCGCCGCGCGGCGTCCCGCAGATCGAAGTGACCTTCGACATCGACGCGAACGGCATCCTGCACGTCTCGGCGAAAGACCTCGGCACCGGCAAGGAACAGAAGATTTCCATCACCGGCAGCTCCGGACTTTCGAAAGAGGAAATCGAGAAGATGCAGCGCGAAGCCGAAACGCATGCCGACGAGGACAAGAAGGCGAAGGAAGCGATCGAGATCAAGAACAACGCCGACATGCTCGCGTATCAATGCGAGAAGCAATTGAAGGAACTCGGCGACAAGATTTCCGGAGATAAGAAGAAGCAAGTCGAAGATGCAATCGCCGCGGTGCGCGACGCGATCAATCGCAATGACACTGACGCGATGAAGCGCACGTATGACGATCTCCAGAACAAGTTCCAGGAAGTCAGCGCCGAGCTTTACAAGCAAGCGTCAGCGGCAGGCGCGCAAGCCGGTCCGCAACCTGGACCTGAAGCGGGCGCGCGTCCGGGCGCCGAAGAAGGCGCAGGCAAACCCGGCGAAGGAGACGTCGTCGACGCGGAGTTCGAAGTCGTCGACGAAGACAAGAAGAAATAAACGAAAACAATTTGTCGGCGGCCGTTTGAGATAAATGGTCGCCGGCACAACCAGAAAAATCAGAAGGAGGAAAATAAAACCTATGGCAGCACTCAATGTGAAACCGCTCGGCGATCGGGTACTAGTGCATCCGATTGAAGAGCAGGAAGTGAAAAAGGGCGGGATCATTATTCCCGATACCGCGAAGGAAAAACCGCAGGAGGGCAAAGTCGTCGCTCTTGGGACCGGTAAAATCGACGACAACGGCAAGAAAGTCGATTTCACCGTGAAGAAAGGAGACAAGGTTCTCATTTCCAAATACGGCGGCACCGAAATCAAGATCGACAACGAGTCTTACCTGATCATGCGCGAGGACGACATCCTCGGCATCATCGGTTGATGAACTCTCAACACCAACCATCAACTAACAACTTAAACTATGGCAGCTAAACAATTACAATTCGATGAAAATGCGCGGCACGCGTTGCTGCGCGGCGTCGAGAAACTGGCGAAAGCCGTCAAGGCAACGCTCGGACCGAGCGGTCGCAACGTGATTCTCGACAAGAAATTCGGCAGCCCGACGATCACCAAAGACGGCGTGACAGTCGCGAAAGAGATCGAGCTGGAAGATCCGTATGAAAATATGGGCGCTCAGCTCGTCCGCGAAGTCGCGTCGAAAACTTCGGACATTGCGGGCGACGGAACCACCACGGCGACCGTTCTGGCGGAATCCATCTATAAAGAAGGACTGCGCAACGTCACCGCGGGAGCGAACCCGACTTCGTTGCAGCGCGGCATCATGAAAGCCGTCGATGCGATCGTCGAGGAGCTAAGGAAAATCTCGAAGAAAGTCAGTGATCGCACAGAGATCGCACAGGTTGCGACCGTTTCGGCCAACTGGGACAAGACGATCGGCGAAATCATCGCCGACGCCATGGACAAGGTAGGCAAGGACGGGACGATCACGGTCGAGGAAGCGAAATCGATCGAGACCACGCTCGAAGTCGTCGAGGGCATGCAGTTCGACAAAGGTTATCTGTCGCCCTACTTCGTCACGAACGCGGAGGCGATGGAGGCCGTGCTCGAAAATCCGTACATCCTCATTCACGAGAAGAAAATCTCGAGCTTAAAGGACATGCTTCCGTTGCTCGAGAAAGTCGCGAAAGCTGGCCGGCCGCTCCTCATTATTGCCGAGGACGTGGAAGGCGAAGCGCTTGCCACTCTCGTCGTGAACAAATTGCGCGGGACATTGCAAGTCTGCGCGGTGAAGGCGCCCGGCTTCGGCGATCGTCGCAAGGCGATGCTGGAAGACATTGCGGTGCTGACCGGCGGTCGTTGCATCACGGAAGATCTCGGCATCAAGCTCGAGAACGTGAAGCTCGAAGAGCTCGGCCGCACTAAGCGCGCCACCATCGACAAAGAGAACACCACCATTGTCGAGGGCGAAGGCAAGCAGGTCGATATTAAAGGCCGCATCGCACAAATCCGTCGTCAGATCGAAGAAACGACGAGCGATTACGATCGCGAAAAACTCCAGGAGCGTCTCGCGAAACTCGCGGGCGGCGTGGCCGTCATTAATGTCGGCGCGGCGACCGAGACCGAGATGAAGGAGAAGAAAGCGCGCGTCGAAGATGCGTTGCACGCTACTCGCGCCGCGGTTGAGGAAGGCATCGTCGCAGGCGGCGGTGTCGCATACCTGCGCACGCAGAAAGTGCTCGACAACATCAAAGACCTCGAAGCCGACGAGAAAGTTGGCGTGGCCATTGTGCGTCGTGCCATTGAAGAGCCGACGCGTCAGCTCGCCGACAACGCGGGCAAGGAAGGCGCGCTCGTCGTTGAAGAAGTCAAGAAACGCAAAGGCAACGAAGGCTACGACGTCTCCGCCGATGAATACACCGACCTGGTGAAAGCGGGAATCGTCGATCCAACCAAGGTCGCGCGCACCGCGTTGCAAAACGCCGCGTCGATCTCCGGTCTGTTGCTCACCACCGAAGCGCTCGTGACGGAAATTCCTGAAAAGGAAAAAACTCCTCCGATGCCCGGCGGCGGAATGGGCGGTATGGGCGGCATGGATTACTAAGCCGACGCAAACAATAAATTACAGCAGCCGGGTCAGAAATGGCCCGGCTGTTTTGCTTTTGCAGAATTAGAGCGCCCATTCGTAACCGACAATTACCTTGAGCAAAAGTGTGGCCTTGCCTTGGTATTCTACCAGCGGCACTGTGTCGGCACCGATAATCAACAATCACAACCATAGAATACCATCATGTCACAGCAATCACTGATCGACGCAGCCAAAGCGCCCAGTATCGCCTACAACAACAAGGACTGGGAGGCCGTGAAGGCGGCTGTCACGCCGGGTTTTCTCTACGACGAGGTTGCGACGCAACGGAAGACGCAAGGGGTTGACCAAGTAATCGCCGCCTGGCAGGGCTGGGGCACGGCTTTCCCGGATTCGAAGGCTACGTTCCACAACGCCTACGCGAGCGGCGACACCGTGGTGTTGGAAGTCACATGGCGCGGTACCCACAAAGGACCCTTGCAGACCGCAACGCGTCAAATACCGGCAACGGGCAAGCCAATCGAGATTCGGGCGTGCCAAATCCTTGAGATCGCCGGCGGCAAAGCGAAATCGATGCGCCACTATTGGGACATGGCGACGATGCTACAGCAAATTGGCGCCAGTGCGTGAGCCGGGATGCGGCCGCATTTTTTGGCTTCATTTCTCGATATCCCATCTCCATTCTATATCTCGGATTCCGTTGTAACGGTCGCATCACTACGGACTCAGTCATCGACGGAACCTTTTTGTAGCAGATTTGGTCGAGGTTGGTCGGCATCAGGTGATTGGCGGGGTCCATCTATGCCCAGGCACATTACACCTGATGAGTTCTTAGGGTGATGTTTTCTGTTGCGGTGTGAGGAAAACAGCCGCGCAAAGAAACACGAATACGGCCGCTGCGCCCGTCCATTCCCAAAAACCAAGGTGCCAAAACACGGAGTGCCGTAGCGCGGTGCGGATCGGCGTCGCCCAAGCCGGTATCACTCGCGTAAGCAGTAATAAACATTGGCTCACGAAAATGCCGGCCAGTGGCACCAGGGTTACCAGCGACCAAATGCAAAACAATCGCGCCGCAAACAGACTTCGTCCGCAGCCCTTCCAGGCGCACCAGCAGCCACACAACATTCCAATTGCGAGGAATCCCGCAGCGGAGCGGCCAAGAAATTCGTGCAGCCGCCGAACTCCGAAGACATCATGCACGTGCTGCGGCACAATAAAGCACGCGCAAATCAGCGCGATGCTTCCCGCTACAAAAGCTCCGCTGCTCGTCCGCGCAACACGCGGCGAAGCGACTTCCAAATGCCGCTGCAAATGCCCGGCGAACGGCAGCATCAACAACGCCGTCAGCGCCAGACCGATGGCGGCCAACCAATAATGGGCGGGATTATCGCGCGGAGAGAGCAGGTTCGAGATGACGCGGTAACGCCAGTCGTAATTTTGCGGGAACATCGACGCGCTCACGGCCAGCGTCCCGAAAAATGAAAGAAAAATCAGCCCGAGCAAAACAGCCAGGGTCGACTTGCGATGAAACACGTACGAAGGCTCGCATGCAACCAAATGCCTCGCAATTTATCCGCCGATTTGGCTTGCCATAGACACGTCGTTTGCGCATAACGAGTTCCCGATGATCCGGGCGAATTGTCGGGCGCGCTTCACCGCCGCCGATTTTGACTTCGTCGTGCGCACGCTCGCGCGCGCTCAAACCGATCACGTTTCTCTGGTCGATCTTTTGAGCGATGTCGAAACACGCGATTCCATTCTCGATCATCCACGACTAGTCGAGGCAATTTTGTCCAATTGCGGACATCTGCGGATATCGTCGCAGTTTTATTTTTATGTTCTGGCCCGGCACGTTTTGCAGCAAGGCGGGATCGGCGATCGCAAGTTGTGCGATTACGTCGCGTCATTGCTGGAAGCTTTTTCGCGCGCGAACCGGTTGCAGATGTCGGACGAGATCGATCATCGAACTCCGCAATATATTTCGGATATGCTTATCGCCTTGACCCGCGCGACTCCCGAGCAAGTGTTTTTGCTTCGCGCACACATTGGTAATTACTCGCTTTTTATCAGCGGCATTTTTCACGAGAACACGCAGCGCCGCAGTTTGCGCGGCGGACCGGACATGAAGTTCTATGAGCAAATCGGCCGGACCAATTTCGAACTGGTCGCGTCCGATCGTTTTAGCGAAGTCCGGATCGCGCTGAATCAGCTTTCGGATCAGTTGCTCAATCTGGATGACGAGATGCGTCCGTCGCTCAGCCTGTGAACGAGACGCTCTTTACCCAAATCCAGAAGTTGTTTGAGCGGACCTATGCGCAGGTCGGGATTAACCTGGAAGATTGCCTGATCGATCGGACGCGTTGTGCGCAATTGTCGATCCTGGCGGGGAAATCGGCCCGCGAGTTGAGTGAGCTCGCCCGCACATTTCTACGCCGTGCCGGGGACCAGCTTTACGTCGGCATTTATTATTCGCGCTGGCTAATTGAACAACTCGAACAACACGACCCGCGCGCCGGCTTGAGCAATCGCAACATCCGATCGCTCATCATGTTTGTCGAAGAAATCAATCACGCGCTGCATGCCGCGCTTCAGTTCAAGAGCGGCGCATGCGAGGTCGCATCTGAAGATTTCGCGCGTAACCTTGAGCTTCAGGCGCAAGTCGATACTTACCTTGTTCTTCTTTTGTTTGTCGCCTTTTTTCGACAAACTCAACGCGTCTCACAAACCGATCGTCGCTGGCTCCGCTTTCATCTTTTTGTCCGTCAATGCCCGGACGCATTTCGCGACAAGGACCTGCGCGGCCGTTATCTCGAGACAAGCGAGCTTGCGGCAAGCTACACACACTATCTCGACACGCTCAATGGGATGCGTCGGCTCAATGAAATCCGGCGCTTCCGCTCGCTCGATTACGGTGCGAAACGGGAGCGAATCCTGGCGCTGATGGACAGCGGCGCAAACTAGCCGGCAGTTGCAGGAGCGTGGGAACCGACGATTCCTTGCAAGGATGAGCACCTATCCAAAGAGCCCGAGAGAGATGACCAGCGGGATGATGTATTCAAGATTCGGTTGCACGCGTGCGGCGAGTTGGGAGCGGATTATCACGCCAATCTTGGCGCCGCCAAAGCGGCCGACAGTGCGTGCACCAATTTCCTACGCGTGAAATATGATGATCTTCGTGAGCGGGTGTTGGCTGGCGGATCCGACGAGGAAATTCTTGAATGTTGTTTCGAAAAAGGCCGGCGGCTCAATGAAGGCGACCTCATAGTCTGGAATGGTTTTGCCTCTAAATTAGGTTGGCGGGATTTCGCAACGCCGATGCTGGAACGGGTGAAGAAGAAGCACGGAATTTCTAATCGCGACGATATAGTGACCATTCCCGACTTGATCGATTTCGACGAGGGCCGAAAGAACTAGCAGCATTCGACGCGATTGCGCGGTATCGGTTTTCCTGACACGGTAGCGCGTGTTTGCGCGGCCTCTTTGTCGGACTCTTATCTGTGGGATGTTCGCGGCGCAATTCGCGCATGGGCAACAATCGCCTTCGATTACGCCTCCTAAGCCTTCGCCAACGCCGGTTGT
>QHMQ01000061.1 GCA_003217835.1 Verrucomicrobiota bacterium | reverse complement strand
TGCTACGGCGCGGCAGGCATCGAGCATCGAACATCGAATCTCTGGTGGTGGATGTTCTATGTCTCGCTCGCGTTCGGATTTCTAGCCAAAGGGCCGATCGGGTGGGCCCCGCTTGCGACTGTCGCAGCAACGAAATTCTTTCTGCTCGATGGGCGACTCGCGTCGCGGTTCAAATTTGCGCGTGGCGTTTTGCTTATGCTCGCGATCGTCGCGCTCTGGGGAATTCCGGCGCTAGTTCGAACGCACGGACAATTCTTTGTCGTGGGAATCGGTCGACACGTCGTTGGCCGTTCGTTTGCCTCGATGGAAGGTCATGGCGCGAATTCGTTCGGGATGTATCTCCTGCTGCTGCCATTTTATTTCGTAACAATCTTTATCAGTTTTTTCCCGTGGTCGGTCAAACTTCCCTGGCTGACGAAGAAGTTGTGGCGACGCCGGGATGCGATCGACAATTATCTCAGCGCGGGGGTGGCGATCATTTTCATCATTTTCAGTTTGATCAAAACAAAATTGCCGCATTACACGTTGCCAGCCTTTCCCCTGATTGCGCTCTTGCTCGCGCGCAGGGTGACCACGGAAGGGTCGATGCATTTCGTAAGGAACTGCGCGTTCGCGTCGGTCTCAGTCTATCTCGCCATCGCTCTTGTCGTTCCCCCATTTGTAGCACGCTTCTTTCCCGCGTATGAGCTTTTCCAGAAATCCAGGGATGACTTGCGGCCAGATATGGAATTTGGCGCAGTCGACTTCAGCGAGCCGAGTCTGATCTGGTATTTTCGCAGCCGGGTAAGCGGGTATCTCACGCCGCTAAACAGCAGTCGGATGGCCGATTTTATGGCGAAAGCGGGACCGCGCCTTGTAATTGTGCCAACGTCACTAACTACCACGCTCTTCGCGGACCATCCTGAAAACTGGAAAATGTTTTCGACGCGCGGCTTCAACATCGCCAAAGGCAAACGCGTTGAACTGACGCTCGTGTTAAAGTTGGAACGACCAAATTTGACGATTCACTGATTTAGCGGTTTAACGCTTCAACAAACCACATGATTACGTTTCTCGACGGCAAACTTGTCAGCGCCTTACCGACGCAGGCAATTGTCGATGTTGGCGGCGTCGGCTACGAAGTTTTTATTCCGCTTTCGAGCTACGACAAACTTCCCACGCCTGGCCAGATGGTGCGCGTCCTCACCCACCTTCACGTACGGGAAGATGCACATATTCTTTACGGATTCATGACCGCGCCTGAGCGCGATCTTTTTCGATTGCTTGTCAATAATGTGAGCGGGATTGGCCCGAAGCTCGCGCTGGCAGTGTTGAGTGGAATGAGCGTGAACAATTTCAAAGCCGCAGTGGTGAACTCTGATGTCGCGTTGCTTTCGAAAATCAGCGGCCTCGGGAAAAAGACGGCTGAGCGAATTGTTTTGGAATTAAAAGATAAGCTGGGCGTGGCCGCGGCCTGGGAAGCGGCGAGTGCGATGCACGCACCGACACCCGAGCAAGAACAGGCGAATGAAGCCGTGCTCGCGTTGATTGCGCTCGGTTACAAACAAATCGACGCACACAAAACGGTGCGAGAATTGCAGGAAAAAGGCGAAGGGAAGGCGGCGGAAGAGTTGGTGAAACTTGCGCTCAAACGAATGGCCGCAGGAAGATAGCCGTCTCGGCTGTCTCGGCTGACGGGCTTCCAGCCTGTCGTCGCCGGGGGACTCGACAGCCGGGATGGCTGTCTGCCAGGACCAGGCTAGGAAGCCTATCTTCCAATTGGACGTTGGATGCCTGCCCCGCCGTAGTCTTGCGAAGGCGGGTTGAGCGTTGAACCTTAGCGAGATCGAAATGGTTGCCGTCGCAGAAAATCAGCTGGAAGCAATTCGCAATGCTTTTCCAAAGGAAGGCCTCTTTGCGGAAAAAGATTGGTTGCTTTCGCCCGATGCGTTTCCGATCGAGAAGAAATTTGTTGCAGAGCTCGAACAGCTTGGGCATCGGCTCTTTGTTTTTCAGCGCGCCTGCAATCAGCTCTATCAACTCAGTATTAAGGGAAAACAACCAGAATGGGTCGCGCGCTACCTCGATGCGGGTAAACCAAAAGAGCTGATTGAATTTTCCCGTCGCAAGGAAATTCGGGACGACCTGCCGCGGGTCATTCGGCCGGATCTCATTCTCACGGAGGATGGCTACATCATCGCAGAAATCGATTCGGTTCCCGGCGGGATCGGCTTAACAGCGTGGCTGAATCAAACGTATTCGGCGTTCGACAACGAAATCATCGGTGGCCCAGAAGGAATGCTCGATGGATTTCGGAGCGTGCTGCCCAGGGGCGGCGACATCGTCATTTCGGAGGAAGCGGCAACCTATCGCCCGGAGATGGAGTGGATCGCGGCGCGCTTGAAAGATCGAGATCGTGAATTCGATTGGCGTGTGGTCCCTGCCGAGAATTACGAGCCTCAAAATGGACGTGCTGTCTATCGGTTTTTCGAACTGTTTGATCTGCCGAACATTCCGACAATCGAAAACACGTTGCATGCGAACGCTGAGGGCCGCATCACCATCACGCCCCCGATCAAACCATATCTCGAAGAAAAGATGTGGTTTGCGCTTTTTTGGATGCAACCACTTTGGGAATTTTGGCGGCGCGAGTTGGGCGATAAATATTTCATCAAATTACAAGAGGTGATTCCGTACTCCTGGCTGCTCGATCCAACGCCACTCCCGCAGCACGCCGTTATCCCACGGCTGGAAATTCACGATTGGCGCGAGGCGGCCAGATTTAGCCAGAAAGATCGAGATCTCCTTTTGAAAGTAAGCGGATTTTCGCCGCTCGGTTGGGGCAGCCATGGCATCGCGCTCGGCGCCGATCTGCCGCATTCAGAATGGGAACGCAGAATCGATAATGCACTCGCAACCTTCGAATCGTCGCCAACGATTTTACAGCGCTTTCACAAGGGCCGCCTCTTCGAGCATCGATACTGGGATACGGATTCGGGCGAGTTAAAAACGATGAAAGGACGTATTCGCCTGTGTCCGTACTATTTTATCGAACAGGATCGCGTGAAGTTGCGGGGAGCGCTTACGACAATTGTTCCGGCCGACAAGAAGTTTTTGCACGGAATGCGCGATGCCATCCTCACGCCATCCCGAATCGAAGAGAGTCGCTCCTTAAAAAGCAATCGTCCCGAGAACTAGAATAATGCCTGCGAGGGAAACCGCGTCCCGTTCAGTCATCGCTTCTTTCTGGCCATCCAATGCAAGGCGAGCGCTGGCACAAGAAACAGAAATACCAGCACTATCCGCAGCTCGACGAAAAACATTAAAACCAATCTCCCAAGCTCCTTCTCGTCCGTTTTAAAGAAATGCGTTGCCCAGGATACCGCCGTGTCCCAAAAAACATAGGTCGCGATAAAATAGAAGAGCGCAAATGCAACGCCGATGAGAAATGCGCGGAAGAAAAAATTCCGGAAGAAGATAATTTTTTCGTATTCCATGCCGAGGGGCTCCTGATCGCTATTATTTATTTCAAAGAAGCCAGATCAATAACAAACCGGTATCGGACATCGCCCTTTACCATCCGATCATATGCGTGGTTTATTTGCTGGATGGGAATGACCTCCACATCTGGCATTATTTTGTGTTTGGCACAGTAATCCAGCATCTCCTGAGTTTCCGGTAAGCCACCGATCAGCGAGCCACTGATGCTCCTTCGAGCAAGAATGATATTCTGTGGTAAGATATGTGCTAGGTCAGGCGGGATACCCACGCAGATCATTACTCCATTGGTACGAAGCAAGCCAAGATACGCATTGTAGTCATGCGGGGCCGACACGGTATCGATAATAAAATCAAAATAATTGCCAAGCTTTTTCATTTTCTCTAGGTCGCTACTCAGAGCAAAATCGTCTGCTCCCAATCGTTTGGCGTCTCCTTCTTTTGAAGGCGAAGTGCTAAACACAGTCACTCTTGCTCCAAAAACAGAGGCAAATTTCACTGCCATGTGGCCAAGCCCTCCAAGACCCAGGACACCTACTTTGTGCCCTTTACCGATTTTCCAGTGACGGAGGGGAGAATAGGTGGTGATTCCGGCACATAGCAGCGGTCCCACCTTTTCCAGCGGAAGTTTCGGCGATACTTTCAATACATAATTTTCATCCAAAACGATCTTGGTGGAATAACCACCTTGGGTAACGGTTTTCCCATCCTTTTCGTAACTGCTGTAAGTCATTACAAGTCCGCCCTGGCAATACTGTTGTAACCCCTCCTTACAGTTCGAACACTTCCGGCACGAATCGACGAAACAGCCGACGCCCACGATGTCACTTGCTTTGAATCTTTTTACCTTGTTGCCAACCTTAACAACTTTTCCGGCGATCTCGTGGCCCGGCACCATCGGGTAAATCGACTTGCCAAAATCATTGCGAACGAAGTGGAGATCGGAGTGGCAAATTCCGCAATAAAGAATATCGATCAAAACATCGTTCGGACCGGGCTCGCGGCGTTGGAAATTGAATGGCGCAAGGAGCGAAGCGGAATTCTGCGCCGCATAGCCTTTAACGGGGATCATGGCGCTAGCAATTTTAATTAATGGGATGACTGCCAGCAATGTATTGCAAGACACGTTTTTTTAAGCGTGCAAAGACAACGGGTTTGCCTCAGGAAAGAAACATGAATATCACCAAAAATCTTGGGATGCTCGTCCTCGCAATTTATCTCATCTGCGTCGGCCTGGTTGGCCTCGCGGGGCTCAGTCTCGGTATCATCCCAGCGATCCTCGCGATTGTCGCCGGCATTCTGATTCTCATAGGCAGGTAGCGCGTCAGAATTTGATTCTCCATGGCGCCACTCACGCCATCTTTTTCCTGCAAGGCGCTGGCGGCGCAGAATTAGAGGATGCCCACAGCGCGCGAAATAAGCAAAACGACAATGCTCAGTGAAATAAAAATCTGGCAGATGATGAGAACTTTCGCCCAGCGAGCGAGCACCGGCGCATCGGTTGGACCAAAGGTTGAACTCTGGGTAAATGCAATAAACAGATAATCGACGAAACCGGGACGCCAGCGTTCGCACCCAAATCGTCCGCGCTCGATTTTTTCGATCTGCATTTGAGGGAAAACGAAACTGCGGCTGCCAAACTCGCGACGCAGGTCGCGTTTGTTGGGCCCGCCGCCGTCGAGCCGCCAATACCAAAGGGCGAAAACGAGGACATTGGTCAACCAAAGCGCCGCGCCCGAGCCTAACAATCGCAACGGCGCTTCGTTGTGCGATGGCAATGTCGTAACAAGCAAAGTGACCGATCCGATTAACGCCAATGTCATGATTGCGCTGATCACAATGCCGAGGGTGTGGTTCAAGGAATGGCGTCCCATTCGGTGCGTCACCACTGTCGGCACGATTAAGACGACAATGATCACGGGTAAGAGCCAGGTTGGTCCGACAACCAAATGTCGGGGCAAGGCCAGATAAATCCCCCCGACCGCCACCAATGCGACCAGTGCTTGCCAACGCGGTTCTGGTTTGTCGACATGCTCGGCCCGGTCACCCATTACCTTGGGCTATAGCCAGGATTTAACGCGGCGCGAGCAACAAACAGCTGGGAGAGAACGTCGGATTGCGAGTGTGCTCGACCGCGCGCAAAACCGCGGATACAACAAGCCCGTAAATGCATCGTGTTCGTTCCAAATAAATATTTCCCGTTATGCGAAGAATCCTAATCACCCTTGCCATACTTATTGCATGCGTCGCCGCAGTCTCAGCGACATGGATCTTTCGCGGACGTCAGATTTCATTGTTCATCGATCGATTCGGGACTATCGAAACAAATTCAGCACGGATTCATTCAATCGCATATGAAGGCAGCGGGACTGGTGGCATCCTTCACATTAATGACCTCGCGCTAGGCTTAAACGATAAGAATGGTCCGATTCCCAACATCGGCTCAACAAAAGATGGTCAGCTTGGTCTGGCAGCGGGCGGAAAAGTTTTCCCTTTCGGTCCACCGCGATCAGAAGCAGAGAATCTTGCTGCTGTCCCGCCAGCGGGCGACGATGCTTTCATCCGAATCCGCCGAAGTGCTCTCAGTTGGCCGACGCCGTTCGATCTCAATTTCATGACCGGCCATTCGCCGTCGTGGAAACGGCATTGCTATTACCAGGTCATCTGGAAGAAGCCTTCCGGCGCGAAATTAGAAATGCTCTGGCGCTACGAACAATATTTTTATCCCGGCAACGGCTGGGGAAGCAGTTTCATGACTCATGAACGTTCAACCGGTTTAATCCGCGTCGATATCCGCCTGTAAGTGGAAGCCCGCTTGTTTGTCCGGCACTTAGCTGCATCGTTTTCGGATGCGAGTTTCGCGCAAGTTCCAAAAGCTGTTTTCCGTTGACGCGATCGAAAGCCTTTGGGAACACGTCTGCAGGTGGACTCATCCGGTTAGCTCGCGCCGGATCCTGGCAACGCTTGACCGCTCACAATTAGCCAGACTGCGCGAGGATTATCCTCATCGGCCCAACGCCCGAAGGATCAACGCGTACGAGGACGCCGCCTACTGGATCGACATCAACGTGGAGCGCACCCAAGATCTCTGGCTCGATCGTAGCCCGCCGGTGCGCATCCTCGATCTTGGATGCGGCGCCGGATATTTCCTTTACGTCTGCCGGTTCTTCGGTCACGAGGGGCTCGGCCTCGATACCGACGAGGAGCCAATCTTCCGCGGCATCACCGAATTACTCAATGTGCGCCGCGTGGTCTCACGGATTCATCCGCAAGTTCCCCTGGCCGAACTCGAAGAAAAATTCGACCTGGTCACGGCCCACCGGGTTTGTTTTCACCGAGTAGCGCGCGCGGCAAATGAAGAGTGGATCGAATGGGCGCCGGCGGATTGGAGATTTTTCATCGAGGATGTTCGAGCGCGTTTTCTGAAACCGGGCGGTCGTTTGTTGCTGGATTTTAATCCGCGTCCCGACAGCTCCTCATTTTTTACAAGCGAACTGCTCGCCTGTTTTCTCGCGCAAGGTGCGCGCATCTTTCGTGTCAAGAAGTAGCACGGTCGGCGGACAAGATCGACATTCTGTAGGGGAAGCCGTTGGCTTCCCGTTGGACGCCGACAGCGTCCCCTACAGTTTCCAATCCGAACAATCCCAGCCGAGCATTTGTTCAAGCTTGGCGATGTCATCCGCGAAAAGGTTGTAGAGGAAAATTCTCTCCTCCCAATTCATCACCCGCTCATATGGCACAACATTTCTATCTTTGCTTCGCACTGAACGCAGCGGCTCGAGACCGAGAAAAGAAAAGATGGAAACGAGTGTTTCGCGCTGTTTGTCCTTGAACTCTTCAAACTTCACGACTTTTACTTGCTCTCGCGGGAAGAATTTGAGGAGACGCTCGAGTTGCTGGGCATAGAATCCCCGATCGATGTAAGCAAAACGGCGCGCTTCCGTTGGAGGCGCCCCCGCGATGCGCGTTTTCTCTTCTCTCACGGCATCGAAGA
>QHMQ01000060.1:6820-13666 GCA_003217835.1 Verrucomicrobiota bacterium | reverse complement strand
CTGGCGCACCTTGCGCTGAGTTTGATTGGCGAAGGCGAGGCATTTTTCCAAGGTGAACGAATGGAGAGCCGCGAAGCGCTCCGTCGGGCTGGACTAAAGCCAGTGGAGTTGCAGGCAAAAGAGGGGCTGGCGCTGCTCAACGGCACACAGGCGATGCACGCCGTCGGCGGGCTCGCACTTCTCCGTGCCAAGCGGCTCATTCGCGTTGTCGATGTTGCTGGCGCAACAAGCCTCGAGGCGCTAAAAGGCACTCCTGCCGCTTTCGATCCGCGCTTGCAAGACGCCCGGCCCCATCCCGGCCAGAGAGAGGTAGCTAAACACCTCATGTCGATTTTGGAAGGAAGCGACATTCGACGATCACATCTCAAGGACGACCCCCGCATTCAGGACGCGTACAGTCTGCGTTGTATGCCGCAGGTGCACGGCGCGATCCGTGACGCGCTTTCGCATTGCGAAAACGTTCTGCTAATCGAATCGGGTTCGGCTACTGATAACCCGCTGGTTTTCTCTGAAAGTGGCGATGTAATTTCCGGCGGCAATTTTCACGGCGCGCCGCTTGCGCTCACATTTGATTATGCTGCCATCGCGCTTACGGATTTGATGAGCATCAGCGAGCGCCGGATTGAGCGGCTAGTCAATCCCGATATGAACGAAGGTTTGCCCGCGTTCCTTGCCCGGCGTCCCGGCATGGAATCCGGCTTTATGATTGCGCACGTAGCTGCGGCCGCTCTGCTCAACGAAGCAAAAGTCCTCGCGCATCCATCCAGCGTCGACAGTGTACCCACGTCGGGTGGAAAAGAAGACCACGTTGCGATGGGAATGACCGGCGCGCTGAAACTCCGCACGATTGTCGATCTTGCAGAAAATTTGACGGCGATTGAATTGCTGGCGGGCGCCGAAGCACTCGAGCATCGGCGCCCACTCAAGGCTGGTGTTGGCGTGGAGCGCGCCTTCACCACACTGAGGAAAACCTCCCCGCCTCTGACGCAGGATCGTTCGCTCTCCGATGACATCGCGCGGGTGGCTGAAGGAATTCGCCGGGGCGATTTCGATAGCGGTTACGAACCATTATGAGCGGAAAGCGAATAGTCCACGCGCCACGCGGCAATAAGCGAACCTGCAAAGGCTGGCACCAGGAAGCGGCCTTGCGGATGCTTATGAACAATCTCGATCCCGACGTCGCCGAAGATCCCGAACGCCTTGTTGTTTATGGCGGAACGGGCCGCGCTGCGAGAAGCTGGGAAGCCTTCGACGCGATTGTCCGATCGCTGTGCGAACTGGAGAATGATGAAACGCTTCTCGTCCAATCTGGGAAACCGGTGGGAAAATTCCGGACACATGACGAAACGCCACGGGTTTTGATTGCGAATTCCAATCTCGTCGGTCACTGGTCCAACTATACGGAATTCAACCGTCTCGAGCGCCTTGGCCTCATCATGTACGGACAAATGACCGCTGGCTCATGGATTTACATCGGCAGCCAGGGGATCGTTCAGGGCACATTCGAAACGTTCGCCGCCGCTGGGCGCAAACATTTTGCCGGATCGCTCGAAGGCAAATTTGTTCTCACTGGCGGACTTGGCGGAATGGGGGGTGCTCAGCCGCTCGCCGCCATCATGAATGGCGCGTTGCTTCTAGCTGTCGAAGTCGATCCAGCGCGGGTCGAAAAAAGATTGAAGAACGGCTACTGCGACAAAATAGCCTGGTCGCTCGATGAAGCGCTCACGTTAATTGATCGGGCGCGCGAAGATCGACGGGCAATTTCAGTCGGTCTGGTCGGCAACTGCGCCGATGTTCTGCCTGAAATGGTAAAACGTGGGATCGTGCCGGATGTGCTCACTGATCAAACCAGCGCGCACGACGCGTTGAACGGGTACGTGCCGCACGGGATGTCACTCGAGGCGGCGATTAATTTGCGTGCAAAAAACCCTGAGGCGTACATCGACCAGGCGATGCATTCGATGGCCGTTCATGTCGAGGCCATGCTCGCGCTGCAAAAGAGAGGCGCGGTCACTTTTGATTACGGAAACAACATTCGCGCTCAAGCGAAAAGCGCCGGCGTTGAGAACGCGTTCGACATTCCTGGCTTTGTTCCCGAATATATTCGCCCGCTGTTCTGCGAAGGGAGGGGGCCGTTTCGATGGGTTGCGGTAAGTGGTGATCCCGAAGATATCGCGCGGACCGATCGGCTCGCGCTCGAATTATTTCCCAAAAATCAAACTCTGGCCCGCTGGATGAAGCTCGCGAAAGAACGGGTTCACTTTCAAGGATTGCCCGCGCGCATTTGCTGGCTCGGCTACGGAGAGCGCGCGGAGTTCGGCCTGGCGATGAATGAGCTAGTGAAAACTGGCGAAATTAAAGCGCCGATTGTCATCGGACGTGATCATCTCGATACCGGTTCGGTCGCGTCGCCCAATCGCGAAACGGAAGGGATGCTCGACGGCAGCGATGCCATCGCCGATTGGGCATTACTCAACGCGCTGATCAACACAGCCGCTGGCGCATCCTGGGTTTCGATCCACAACGGCGGCGGCGTGGGAATTGGTTATTCGCAGCACGCCGGCATGGTCGTCGTCGCTGACGGCAGCGAAAACTCCACGCACCGGCTCGAGCGCGTACTTACCAGCGACCCAGGGATGGGAATTCTCCGGCACGCAGATGCCGGTTATTCGGGCGCGATTGAATTTGCCGCCAAGCACAAAATCGATATCCCGATGACGCCGCGAGCGCGAGACTAAAAGAATATGCAAAAACTGATCGAATGCGTCCCGAATTTTTCTGAAGGGCGCGATTTGGATGTCATTCGACAGATCACCGGCGCGATTGAATCGATGGATGGCGTTGCTCTGCTCGATGTCGATCCTGGAGCAACCACCAACCGGACGGTTGTGACCTTTGTCGGCAGTCCTGAAGGCGCGGTGGAGGCCGCGTTCCGCGCCATCCAGAAGGCAGCGGAAGTCATTGACATGAGGAAACACAAAGGCGCACATCCACGGATGGGCGCGACCGATGTTTGCCCATTTGTCCCGGTCAGTAATGTCAGTTGGGAAGAAGCAATTGCTTGTGCGCACCAGCTAGCACGGCGCGTCGGTGACGAATTGAATATCCCAGTCTATCTGTATGAAAGAGCGGCGAAAAATAAATCCCGCTTAAATCTCTCGGTTATTCGTGCGGGAGAATACGAAGGTTTCTTCGAGAAAATAAAAGACCCTGTCTGGAAACCGGATTTCGGGCCTGTCGTATTCAATGAAAAGTCAGGCGCGACGGTAATCGGGGCACGGGATTTTTTGGTCGCCTATAATGTGAATCTGAACACGAAGGCGGTGAGACGGGCAAATTCCGTTGCGTTCGATGTCAGAGAGCAGGGCAGGATCAAGACGGAAGACGGTACACCTTCTGGAAAACCGGTGCTGGATGCCAAAGGCCGACCTGCCCATATCCCGGGCATGTTGAAACATGTGAAGGCTATCGGGTGGTTTGTAGAGGAGTATGGAATCGCCCAAGTCTCCATGAACCTAACGAATATTGAGGAGACTCCTTTGCATGCTGCGTTCGATGCCTGCGCCGAAGCGGCAAGCAAACGAGGCTTGCGCGTCACCGGATCAGAGATCGTGGGCATGGTTCCCAAGAAATGTCTGGTGGATGCAGGAAGATATTTTCTCCGCAAACAGAAATGGTCGGAAGGCGCTGCCGAGGAAGAGCTGATTGACATCGCAATCCGCTCTATGGGGCTGAGTGAGCTGAAACCTTTTGATCCGAAAGAAAAGGTGATTGAATTCAAGATCGAATCCGTTTCCAAGAAATCGCTTTTGAAAATGAATTTGCGCCAATTCTGCAATGAAACTCTAAGCGATTCTCCAGCGCCGGGTGGCGGTTCGGTCGCAGCATTGATGGGGGCGTTGGGTGCGTCCCTGGGCGGAATGGTGGCCAACCTCTCAGCCGGGAAACGTGGCTGGGATGACAAACTGAAATATTTCAGTGATCGGGCAGTTAAAGCGCAACAACTGAAGGATGAACTGCTGTTTCTGGTCGATGAAGACACGGCCGCTTTCAACAAGGTGATGGCGGCATTTGCTTTACCGAAGGAGTCGGCGGAGGAAAAAGCGGCGCGCACGGCAGCGATCCAATCCGCAAATAAGTATGCGGCGGAGATTCCTTTGCGTGTGATGGAGACGGCTGCCAAGTCCTATCCGCTTCTCGCGGAGATGGCTGAAAACGGTAATCCGGCTTCGATTTCGGACGTTGGCGTTGGCCTTCTCGTAGTGCGCGCCTGTATTGGCGGGGCAGCGATGAACGTCAGAATTAATCTGGCCGGGTTGAAAGATGAGAAATTCAAATCGACGCTTCTGAAAAAACTGCAACAGATCGGCGTCGAATCGGACTCCAGGTTCAAAGAAATTAATCAGATTGTGGAGGCCAAGCTTGGCTGAGCAGATTTAACAGAAGCAAACAAAGCGAACGAAGTTTTGTTATTTTGGCCCGCTGGAGAGCACAACCTTTGTTTTCTTTGTTGCCTTCTGTTTAGAATTTGGTGGGTAGTTTTGAATTCTTGAACTCTCTCGCGATCCTTCACGCTGCACAGTTGGTCACGTTGGCGGGCGCGAAAAGGCCGCGCGTTGGCGCTGAGATGTCCGATCTCGCGATTATTCGCGACGGCGGCATGCGCATTAACGATGGCAAGATCGACAGCGTCGGAAGCAGTGATGAAATCGAGAAAAACGCGGACGACGCAGAAATTGTCGACGCAGACGGCCAGGTTATTCTTCCGGGTTTTGTCGATGCACATGCGCATCCGGTTTTTGCTGGAGATCGTCTCGACGATTTCGAACGTCGGACACGCGGAGAAACTTATGAGCAGATCGCAGCCGCGGGCGGCGGCATTTGGTCAACCGTGGAAAAGACGCGCGCTGCTAGCGAGATCGATCTTTTCGAACAAGCCAAAAAGCATGCGAGTTGGTTCTTGAAATGCGGAAAGACAACGGTCGAAGCGAAATCCGGCTACGGCCTGACGGGTGATGATGAATTGAAGATCTTGCGCGTGATTCGGCGGTTGAACGACGAAACGCCGCTTGAATTTGTTCCAACGTTCTTGGGCGCGCACGCCATTCCGCACGAAGATCGACAATCACCGGAGCGATATGTCGATCTGGTGATTAACGAAATGCTACCACGAGTCGCGAATGAAAAATTGGCGGAGTTTTGCGACGTATTTTGTGAACAGGGTTATTTCGATATCGAGCAATCGAGAGAAATTTCGACTGCGGCGAAAAAGCTTGGATTGAAACTGCGGATTCATGCCGATCAACTCAGCAATTCCGGAGGCGCAAAATTGGCTGGGGAATTGAAAGCAACGACCGCGGATCATTTGGAAAAAACCGAGGACCAGGGGATTGCAGCGATGAAATCTGGGGGCGTCCAGCCGGTTTTGCTGCCAGGATCGGTGTATGCGCTTGGATCGACATGTTATCCGCGTGCGCGTGAAATGATCGAAGCAGGGCTCGCAGTTGTCATTGCGACGGATTTTAATCCTGGGTCATCACCAAGCCCGTCCATGCTAATGATGCTTTCGCTGGCCTGCAGGCAAATGAAGATGTCACCGGCGGAAGCGATCAGCGCATCGACAATTAACGCTGCCCATAGTCTCGGCCGCGGCGATAAGATCGGCTCACTCGAACCGGGCAAATTCGCCAATTTCTCGATCTTCGATTGCAAAGATTACCGCGAACTAGCGTACTGGTTTGGATTTTCCCAAGCGGATTCGATTTATGTGCGGGGAGAGCGCGTTTGCAGCGGCGGTCTACGACCGTCGCCCAAAAATTAAATGCGACGCTCATAGAGCGCCGCTACAGTACGATTCTTCATGAAAATCGAAGTTGAAACGCAACCGGGTTCTGTTTCCACGCTGCGCATCGAACTGCCGCCCGAGGAGGTTTCAAAGGAATGGGATGCAATCGCGAACAGTTTTGCGCGGCTTGCCAAGATTCCCGGTTACCGGCCCGGTAAAGCGCCGCGTTCGGTAATCGAAAAAAGGTTTCGCAAGGAAATACATGATGAACTGACGAAGAAGCTCGTCTCAAAAAGTTATTACGACGCAATTGAGCAGAAACAATTGCGCGTGGTCTCATTGACGAATCTGGAGGATGTTCAATTCGGGGAAGATAAATCGATGCGCTTTCGCGCGACGGTAGTGACGGCGCCCGAGTTTGAGTTGCCGGAATACAAAAATATTCCGGTGCAATTACATTCGACAAAGGTCGCGGAGGAGGATGTCGATCTTGCGCTGGAACGTTTGCGCGAGCAATCGGCCGATTTTGTCGATGTTCCGGAACGCGGACTGCAAATGGAAGATTTTGCGGTGATTGATTTTGAAGGCTCGATTGAAGGGCGACGAATTCGAGAAATTGCACCGAACGCGAGCAAAAACGTGCATGGGGGCAAAAAATTCTGGCTCCACCTAGCGCCGGAGAATTTTCTGCCACGGTTTTGCGGGCAGATCATAGACATGAAGCGAGGCGAGACGCGCAGCGTGCAGGTTGAGTTTCCGGCGGAGTTTCCGGTGGTCGAGCTTGCCGGAAAAAAGGCGGATTACGCCGTGACCTTAAACGAAATCAAACAAAAGGTCCTGCCTTCGATCGACGATGCGTTTGCAGCCAAGCTCGTGCCTGAAAAAACAGTTGCCGACCTCCGCCAGATGATCGAACACGATCTTGAGCACGAAAAAGAACACGAGGTGGAACGGGCGAAAGAATCGCAGATCGTCAAATTTCTCCACTAACATACCGCTTTTGATTTACCACCTCCGCTTTTGAAAAGCGAAACTCGGCGCGCTTTGAACGAACTGGTGCA
>QHMQ01000060.1:2718-6780 GCA_003217835.1 Verrucomicrobiota bacterium | reverse complement strand
GCCGCGCACCGATTGAAGACGAATTTTATTTTGAGCCGTATCGCCGAGCGCGAAAAGATCGAAGTCTCTCGTGAAGAGATTGATGCGCGCGTCCGCGAAGAGGCTGCGCGCTACGACATTTCGGTAGACAAAATGCGCAAGGAGCTGCAGGAACACGATGGCCTCAATAGCCTGGCAGAACAGCTCTTGCTCGGTAAGACTCTTGATTTTCTAAAGGCAAATGTTAGCGTCGAGGAGACGCAAGAACGCGCTACTGTGGAAGAAAAATCATGAGTGTATCCAATGAAAATTTGTCGCAATCGGTGCTGATTCCGATGGTTGTGGAGCAGACCGGCCGGGGTGAGCGCAGCTACGACATTTACTCGCGATTGCTCAAGGACCGCATTGTTTTTATTGGAACTCCGATGGACGATCACATCGCCAACTTGGTTATCGCGCAGTTGCTCTTTCTGCAAATGGAGGACTCAAAGAAGGACATCAATATCTACATTAACTCGCCGGGCGGATCGGTAACCGCCGGGCTCGCCGTTTACGACACGATGCAGTTTCTTACGTGTGATGTGACGACCTATTGCCTCGGCATGGCCGCAAGCATGGCTGCGGTTTTGCTTTGTGCCGGCACGAAAGGCAAGCGCTTCGCTCTCCCGAATTCCGATATCATGATCCATCAGGTTTCTGGTGGTGCGCAAGGCGCGGCGAGCGACGTTGAGCGCCAGGTGGATTACATGTTTAAGTTAAAGAAGCGCCTTATTAGCATCATTGCCCAACATACCGGTAAATCCCAGGAGCAGGTGCGACTGGACTCTGACCGTGACTATTATATGTCGGCCGCAGAAGCAAAGGCGTATGGTCTCGTTGACGAAGTGATTAAGTCTCGCAAGGAAGTGAAGCTGCTTGATGGCGCGACGCCGCCCTCCGGGGACCGCTCGGTGGCTGTTGCCGAGGCTGCTTTACCGCGCAAAGCCGGGGGATAAAAGATCCCTTTTTAAAAAACAAATATGGCCCGCGCTTCCAACCTCACGATGTGCTCGTTTTGTGGCAAGAGCCATGCCGAGGTGCGCAAGCTAATCGCGGGGCCGGGCGTTTATATCTGCGACAGTTGCATTAACGTTTGCAAAAGCATCCTCGACAAAGAGCTCAATGAGGATGCGAAGCGCCAGTCTTCCAACATCCGTGTCCCAAAACCGGCGGAAATCCGGCGATCGCTTGATCAATATGTTGTTGGGCAGGAGATCGCAAAGAAAACGCTTTCAGTGGCGGTGCATAATCATTTTAAGCGCGTTTTGCAGACTCCGGTATCAACCGAAGCGCCCTCGGCATTTCAACTCGATCCGTTGGCGGACGTTGATATTGAGAAGAGCAATATTTTGCTGATTGGTCCAACCGGTTCGGGAAAGACGTTGCTGGCCAAGACGCTGGCGAAAATTCTAGATGTGCCATTTTGCATCGCGGACGCGACCACGCTTACCGAGGCAGGCTATGTCGGGGAGGATGTCGAGAACATCATACTGCGCCTCTTGCAGAATGCGGATTACGATGTGAAACGAGCGGAGATCGGCATCGTTTATATTGACGAGATCGACAAGATTGGTCGCAAGACCGACAACGTTAGCATCACGCGTGATGTCTCTGGTGAAGGCGTTCAGCAAGCGCTTTTGAAAATTTTAGAAGGGAGCACTTGCAACGTTCCCCCACAAGGCGGCCGCAAACATCCTCACCAGGAGTATATTCAGGTCAACACGGAGAAGATCCTCTTCATTTGCGGCGGTGCTTTCATCGGGCTCGATAAAATTATTCAAAAACGCATTGGCCAGAAAGTGATGGGCTTTGGAAGCCCGACCCTCGAGGTGGAAGAAGCGTTACGAAAGGAAGCCATCCGCCATGTCGAACCGGAGGACTTGCTCGCTTTTGGAATGATTCCGGAATTCATCGGTCGGTTGCCGGTTGTAAGCTGCCTCGACGCGCTGACGGAGGAAGAGATGGTCGCGATTTTGACCGAGACGAGAAATGCAATGGTCAAGCAGTACACGAAGCTCTTCTCGATGGAAGGCGTGCGGCTGACGGTGACAAAAGACGCGCTGCGGGCCCTTGCAGCGCAAGCGGTCACAAAAGGAACGGGAGCGCGCGCGTTGCGCTCAATGCTCGAACGAATCATGCTGGACATCATGTACGAGGTCCCGAGCCGCGAAGACATCGCCGAAGTGACGATCAATCGCGCCGTCGTCGAAGGCAGAAAGCTCCCCCTGATTCGCAAGAAACAGGACAAGACCGCTGCTTAGCTGCGCGCAGCGCCGCGCCACGCAGGTGGGCTTTTCGGCGAAGGCAATCAACGTCACCCCGCAGGGCAATTGCGACAGGTTCGACGTTGAGCGTTCGAGCTTCTATTGTCGATGTATGCGCGCGATCGTGCTCAATACAGGTACGGAACTTTTGCTCGGCGATGTCCAGGACGCGCATCTTGCTTTTATCGCGCGCCACATTTTTCCGCTCGGATTACGTATCGAGGAACGGAGGACCGTGTCCGATGGCGTCGCAATTCGGGAGACTCTCGCAGAAATATTTTCGCGCTCAGAAATTCTCTTTGTGACTGGCGGACTCGGCCCCACCACTGACGATGTCACGCGGGAGGCGGCGGCGGAATTGCTCGGCCTGAAATTAGTCCGCGATCCCGAAGTGATGACCGCCATCTCGGAAAGATTTGCGACACGGGGCATCCAATTTACTGCACGCGTCGAGCGCCAGGCTTTCGTCCCGGCCGGAGCGGAAGTGTTGCGGAATGAAAGCGGCACGGCGCCCGGCCTTTACCTGCGCGCCAATCTCAACCCCCACATCTGCTCGCCTCATCTTTTCTTGCTTCCCGGGCCACCGCGTGAGCTTCAGCCAATGTTTGGACTATTTGTGATGCCGATCTTGCATTCGATTGTTCCGGCTTCGAACTCGCTCGATTGCCGTATTTACCATGTTACGGGAATTGGCGAATCGCTGGTTGAAGAGGCAATCGGCGAGAGGATTTCGGCAATTCCCGGAGTGGAACTTGGCTATTGCTCACGACCCGGAGATGTCGATGTCCGAATCATCGGCGAATCCAGCGTGCTTGAGCGGGCGGACAAAATCATCAGAACGACGCTCGGAAACTCAATTTACTCCACGAACGAAGCCACTCTGGAAGAGGTAATTGTGGGACTTCTTACGAAAAAAAGAGAAACGCTTGCCTTGGCGGAGTCTTGCACGGGCGGCTTGCTCACGAATCGAATCACGAACGTGCCGGGCGCTTCTGCAACTCTTCTCGCAGGCTACGTCGTCTATTCAAACGAGGCGAAGATTGACGTGCTCGATGTGGATATCAAATTAATCGAACAATACGGCGCAGTAAGTGAACCAGTCGCGCGTGGGTTGGCAGAAGGCGCGCGAATGCGCGCAAAATCGACATATGCTCTTTCAACCACTGGAATAGCAGGACCAGCCGGCGGCTCCGCGGAAAAACCAGTCGGCACAGTTTACGTCGCGCTTGCGTCAGCGGAAAATGAAACAATCGCGAGAAAATTTTTCTTCCCGAGCGATCGTGAAACCTTCAAGGAACTTGCCGCGCAAGCCGCTTTCGATCTTCTCCGCAAGAAATTGATGTCGCGATCGCGTCAGTAGTCACCCACGTCAACCGGCGTACCGACCTTTACTAAATCGTAAAATAACTTCGCTCCATCGGATGGCATTCGAATACAACCGTGCGAGGCAGGATATCCCGGCAGAATTCCGATGTGCATGCCTACACCGTCGCCGGTTAGTCGCATGAACCATTTCATGGTTGCGCCCACAAAGTGGGTTCCGCTTGGAGCCGAATCAATTCGCGCACTCACACCGGCTCGGACGATACGGCCGGAGCTGTCTACGAAGTCACCATAAAGACTAGAGTGATGATTAGGGTCTTTTTCGAGCACGGGTAAATGTCCCGTGGGTGAAGTGTGCCCCCGCTTGCCGGACGAAATAGGGCTGTCGATGACAGTTTGCTCGCCAACCATGAGATAGGCGCGCTGCTTGGGAAGAGAGATCACAACATGCACCGAA
>QHMQ01000060.1:2106-2713 GCA_003217835.1 Verrucomicrobiota bacterium | reverse complement strand
TTTTGGATGAGTTGGGAAGCTTTGCGCAAAGGTTGCGGCGTCGGCGCAGGACGTATCTGGCTGCTCGCGGAGTATGTCAGTGTGGCTGCCAACAGCGTACAGGAATATCTCCGGAAGGTTGTCGGCATAAATTAATCGCGACTGTAACTCTTTACGCGTTGAATCCAACCAGATAACCATCGTGATTCATGCCGCTGGGCAGGGGCGTTTTGTACGCGCCGAATCAAGACCTCTCTCGCCGAGTGGGAGAATTCTTCGACCGCCGACGCGCTACGCTTCGTCCGATTCATACCTTGAAGAACTTGAAGTAAGCCCCATCCCTGGTCTCGATAACGCTCGGTGTGCAAGACTCCTTCACCCTTGAAGTTCACATAATCGGCGAGTGCGTAACAGCCTTGCGGCGTATCCGCGACACGCTCGAATTGGCGTTGTACGTTCGCACGCTCGGAAGGCACCGTCTCCACCAGCATCTTCGGAAGCGCGTTCTGCAACCGCACAATCAAAAATTCCGCCTGAGCATCAACGGTGTCAGCAAGAAATTGGCGCAATTGATTCATCTCCGGCGTGTGTTGGGCGTGCAGAAACTCGGCACGAGAATTCCATGGAC
>QHMQ01000060.1:0-2101 GCA_003217835.1 Verrucomicrobiota bacterium | reverse complement strand
CGAGATAAAGCTTACAAGCTTCGGAAAACTTTCCTCGAACGGACCGCGCTGGTCTTTTGGATACCAGATGAAATGACCGATGCCGAGTGAGGCGAAGTTTTCGCCCTCATTCCATGAGGTGAGGCCAGCGACGGTTCCATTGCATTCGTTTTGCCAGATCTTTTTCCCGATCCTGCGAGCATCACTCTTCGAAAGAGTGATCGCGTGAACGGTCTGTGGCCCAGTAGCAAGTGACGCGACAAATGCGACGGCAAAGAAAAAGTGAGCTCGGATGTCTGTTCGGCGGCGCTGTTTTCTTGACGAGTAAGGTTTATCCATTAGCGTGCCCCTTTCTGCGGCGCTCGATTTAAAGTAAACCCGCTGGAAAATTCCATCTTATGAAACGTCTCATTCTTATTCTGGCCGCATTTTCGCTTGTGTTGCCCTTGTTCGGGCAAGAGAAATCGTCACCGCTTAAAGATCAAAAGGATAAGGTGAGTTATAGCCTGGGTCTTAATATCGGATTTAATCTCGGCAGACAAAACGTACCGATCAATCCCGATGCGCTCATGGCCGGAATAAAGGACGCGATCGCAAACAAGCCTCAACTTACTCCCGATCAGATCAAGGAGACCATGACAGCGTTTGAAAAAGATATGGAGCAAAAACAGAAGGCAGCGGCAGACAAGAACGCTTCGGAAGGCACTAAGTTCCTTGAGGAAAACAAAAAGAAAGAAGGCGTAAAAACGACGGCCAGCGGTTTGCAATACAAGGTCGTCAAGGAAGGAACAGGTGCGCAGCCAAAAGCGAGCGATACCGTGACGGTCAATTATCGCGGGACGCTCATCAACGGCACAGAGTTCGACAGCTCATATAAACGCGGAGAACCCGCAACATTTCCGGTCAATGGCGTGATCAAAGGATGGACGGAAGCGCTCCAATTGATGAAAGCGGGATCAAAATACCAGTTATTTATTCCGCCGAATCTCGCCTACGCAGAGCGCGCTGTGGGTCCCGACATCTCTCCAAATTCGACTTTGATTTTCGACGTCGAACTGATGGACGTTAAACCCCCGGCAAGCGGCGCAAGCCCGACTCCCTCCGCATCGACCCGATGACGTAGCGGCGCTCGCCGCGGCGAGCGCGGTACCAAAAAAGGAACAAGCGCCTGCATCGACGTCAGCGCCCTGTCACGGCCACTTCCCAATCGAGCCGCAACGCGTCACCCCAAAGATCCTCCAGGCTGTAAAAGGAGCGTTTATCTCGGTGAAACACGTGCACGACTACTTGCAGGTAATCGAGCACAATCCATTGGCTGCCTGGAAATCCGTCAATTGTCGATGGTCGAATCGCGTGATCCTCTTTTAGACGCGTCTCAATTTCATTTGCGATCGCTTTGAGCTGCGGCTCGGATGTGGCTGAGCAGATCACGAAAAAATCGGTAAACGTCGAGATCGAACGCAAATCCAAGATGACAATGTCTTCCGCCTTTTTGTTCGAGGCGAGCTCCGCACAAGTTTTGGCTAACTGTTCTGCGGTTATTTCACTTGCTCCTGGTAAAGTTTTTGGCGGTCAATAATTTCTTCGACTGATCTCGGTACGAAATAGCGAATCGATCGGCCGGCGGCAACTCTCTTTCTGATCTCCGTGGCAGAGATGTCGATCCTGCGATGCACCGGCGGGTAATCATGTTTCGTTCCCGCCTGCGTGCGGTCAAAAACAACAAAACGGACAATTTTTGCCAATTCCGTGAAGCGATGCCATTTCGCGAGTGTGGACACGTTGTCTTCGCCGATGAGGTAATAGATTTCCGAGTCAACTTCGCGCCTTCGAATTTCTTCGACAGTATCAATCGTGTAAGAGGGAGGCGGGCGCCGTAATTCACAATCGTCCAACACGAAAGCATTTTCGCCTTCGATTGCAGTTTGCAACATCAACAATCGCATCTTTGCGCTCGCGGTTGGTGACTGTTTAAACGGCGAAACTGCCGCTGGAACAAAGATTATCTTTTCCAACCCGAACAGCTCGCGCGCTTCCCGAGCGAGAATCAAATGCCCATGATGAACCGGATCGAATGCCCCGCCGTAAATTGCGATCTTCATCAGAAAAGTATTATTTGATC
>QHMQ01000059.1 GCA_003217835.1 Verrucomicrobiota bacterium | reverse complement strand
CATCCGGACGACAACACGATCGTCGGCTACGCCCAAAAGATCGTGGGTGAAGCGATCGACTTCGTGAAATCGCACAATCTCGTCCCCATCCCGGACACGCCCCTCGATGTGATTGTAATGCCCGAGTTCAAGCGCGGCACCGGCATCGCCTATTGCGATTCACCGGGGCCGCTCGAGCAAAATGGCAAAACATTTTTCGCAGTCGAACCTACACCGAAAGATTGGTCGAAAGAGCGCAAGGAATCGTTTTTCCGCGAATACAACAATTACATGGTGCGCGATCTCACTGCAACTGGCTCACGCCAACGAATTCCGCGCGCCCACGCTGGTTCGCGCAGTTTTCCAGAGCGGCACATTCATCGAAGGCTGGGCCGTTTATTGCGAGCAAATGATGGCGGAACAAGGCTACGGCGGTCCTGAAGTCAAGATGCAGCAGTTAAAAATGCGGTTGCGGGTGATCTGTAACGCAATTCTCGACCAAAGCATTCACGCTGGAAATATGAGCGAACAGGAGGCGATGGATTTGATGATGAAACAAGGTTATCAGCAGGAAGGCGAAGCCGTCGCGAAATGGAAACGCGCACGCCTTACTTCAGCTCAATTGTCCACTTATTTCGTCGGCGTAAGCGAACACCTCGATCTTCGCGACCGTGCGAAAGCGAAAGCAGGCGCATCGTTCGATCAAAAGAAATACAATGATAACGTGATCGCATTTGGCAGTCCTCCGGTGAAGTACGTCCGCGAGTTGATGGGATTGTAAAAGCTTCCCAAAAAATATCAGGCGCGACGCTTTTTGGGAGCTTTGCGCTTCCGTGGCGCGCTCGGTAATAACTTTTTCGCTGCCGACAGCCGCACGAGTTCATCCAGGTTAAAAGTCCTGCGCTTTCCCGTTCCTATTTCCCGAAAATCGACCTGGTACCAACCGTTCATGCGCTCCACGCGGTAACGTTTCTTCCCAAGACGCATTGGTTCGCGCGCAATCACGCGATGAATGGCTTTTTCGTATCTTGAACGCGACCAATGCCGCATCCGACGACGACCCCAGTCGATCACCCTTCCGACATCATCGTAGGCTTCGGGGCGGTTTGGAAAATCGAGGAGCGATCGCGCATCCCCAGCGAAAACGGCAGCAACGTGTTGTAGTGTTATCAGATCGCCGAGGCGTTTAATTTCGTGACGAAATGGTTTTAAGCTGTCTACCGCGATTGCGCGCAAGCTGAGAGCGCGACCATCGCGCAGCTTCCAAAGCGGGGCATTGATATCCGCCAGGAATGGATTCGTGCCGAGTGAATCTCGCGTGATCCGCCAACCACGACGGGAGGAATGTTTTCGCAAACGGTATGGGGTGATCCGAGGAAGTCTGTTGCGATTTAACTGCCGTAACCCAAAACTTTCCCAGCGCAGGACCGTTTCGACCACCCCAGCGACAAAGGCACACGTCGCCAGCATTAGCGCGGGATCGGGCGTAAAATCGGCAGTGACCTCAACTCGCGTCTTGCGTGGTCGCACTCCCACGGCGCTGCTCTGGCGATTCGCGGCCAGCAGGAGTACCGGCACCGGTAGAATGTGCGCGAGCAGATATGCCAGCTTGGTTGCATTGCGATCTTTTGATTTGCGCGCATCAAGGAACGAGAAATTGTAGTGTGAGCTAAACCCTTGCAATCGGCATTGGCAGCCGTGGCGCTTGCCCCAATGATCCAGCTCCGCTCGCAAATACCGAATCTGTTCCCACAGCAGGCGCGTCGCGCGTTGACAACAGCCGCGTTCCAACTCAACGATTGGAGTGGCCACTTCGACCACTCCGGTGTCGAAGTAAATCGCGCCGCCAGCGGGCAATTGAAATGACTTCCCGATGCGGGGAATCATTCGCCGGCGCACTAATCGGCTGGGATCACCAAAGACTTTTTCCGGCCGCCGTTTTCTTCCATCAATCAGGAGATTGAACTCTGCTTCCAAACCAATAACTGCACGCGGTGGCGAGACGCGAAATTCTGTACCCGAAAACAGACGGCCCAGATCTCGCCCCGAATTTTTCACGCCGATAAAAACGTATCAATGCGCTTCACTACATCCACGTGGAGTTAACGTCACAAAGCCGATATCCAGATGTAAATGATCATCAGTTTCCGCCAGGCCCGATCCGAACGGCCGGACAAATACCGCCGGGCTGAGCGACGCCGCGATTGCGCCGTACCTTTCAATCGATTTAGCGTCATCAAGAAACGTGTCGCCGATCCGATAAATGTCCGCGGCTGTGGCCCAGGCATGAACGCTCTTCCCCTCCCCGATCTGATGCGCGGGCGATCGGTAGCCACCATTTGCACTGACAAAAACGGGCCCATCGACTTCCCGTCGAAAATCTTGCAAAAATCGCGCGAGCAGAAGAATTGCACAGGGCACATAGTGAGGAAATTCGCGAAGGAGCACGTCCGCCTCGCGACAATCGACCATCATTAGTTCCGCGACTGTGAAGTGCGGTGTGAGCCGAATGTCACGTGCTTCGTCCCAGCAGGCGATTTCATAAAAAAAACGCGGCAAATGATGAACATTCCCGTGCGAATCTTGTTTTGCCTCGCCCGGCTGCAGCAGTGTGCGATGTTCCGGAGCCAGATCCAGCCCGTCAATTGCGCGAAATGTTTCAGCTCTCATTGTTTTTCGAGACCGCGTCCGGTGAGCGAGCGGTAAATCAAGTTGGAAATGCCCACGAGGGTCTGATAACGGCCATCTTTTTCCGCATCAAACTCTGTCAGAATAACGACAATGTAGGGTTCTCGTTCGGGCAAATAGACGATGCCGGCATCATGGCAGGCGGTCGAGATCTCACCGGTTTTATGTGCCACGGTAGCATGAGGCGGCAGACCGGCGGGAATCATTGAATTAAAGCGCTGCGCGAGCAATATGCGGATGATTTCCTCTCGACTTTGTTGCTTCAAAAAATCACCGCGCACGGCACACAACAGCGTGAGCAATCCGTCGGCGGTCACTTCGTTATCAATTCCTTTTTCGTGCGCATTCTCGTCTTGGACGCCGCGTCGCAGTTCGACTCCGCTTATTTGTGCATCCCGCAGAACGTCTCGTGCGTACTCCACCCCTACAAAATCGAGCAGCAGGTTGGTCGCCAGATTGCTGCTTGCGGCAATCATTCCTTCGGCGAGCGCCAAAATTTTCACCGTTCGTCCGATCGCCCGGTAGAGATCAGGCATCCCATCAGAAGTGGGAGAAAGACGAAAAGGAGAGGCGTCGGCTGCGCTCAAAAAACGGTTTCGCACATGGAGTGGATCGTCTAGCCGGAGGCGGCCCTCGTCCGCCGCCCGAAAAATGGCAAGAAGCACGGCGACTTTGATCGTGCTTGCAGCATGGAACCAGCGATCACCTGCCAGGGAGAACCGAAATCCGCTTTCGAGATCGAGCACCGCCACCGAGATAGCGTTCGCCTTGCTTTCGCCAGCTATTTTTTCGAGTTCGTTGCGCAATGTTGTCGAAGATTCAGCAACAGAAGTCATCGCACTGCTCTTTACATGTCACGAGCAAAGTCGCAAATTCGCCCATGCCTAATCTGGCCACATGGATCCGAGAGAAAGATGAAAGATGGTTTTACCCATTTTTCGCAAGGCATCCCGACATTCATGTTTGCGATGCGCGGAAAAGTTCGGTCGCGATGGACCAGGCGGATGGGCTGCTTTTGACCGGCGGGACGGACATTGCGCCGGAATTTCTGCGACAGGAGATTGTCGACCCCAGCGCAATAGACAAAGATGTCGATGTTGAGCGTGATCGCTGGGAATTTGCGGCCGTGCAAGAAGCGCTCTCCCGGGGCTTACCAATCCTGGCCATTTGCAAGGGCATCCAGATTTTGAATGTCGCGCTCGGTGGCACGCTTAAGCTCGATATTCTGGGTCACAAACACCCCGACCAAAAAGACCATGATATTCAGCCATTGCGTTACGACACGACTGCGAATCATCGATTCGAAAAAGTAAACAGCTCGCACCATCAGGCGGTCGATCGAGTGGCGGACGGTTTCGAAGTCGAGGCGTGGTGCGTCAACGACGACATCGTCGAGCAAATGCGGCTACGGAATTATCCGTTCGCGCTCGCCGTACAATATCACCCCGAGCGCGGAAAAATTTATGACGACCTGTTTGAGGACTTCTTCTCGCGCTTAGATGATCATTGAAGTGATGAAGCGCTTAAACATTTAAGGTTTCACGAGGAAGGCATCGAAACCGGCACGTCGCGAGTGCAGAAGCTTTAGAATTAGTCGTCGGTGACGAGCCGTCGCGCCCTACCTATTCACCGCGATAAACACAGCGAGCCGTCGGCGTTTCATGCACCACGATCTCGCAGAGCCCAGGACATTGGGACTGCAATTTCTTCCAGAGCCATGCCGCCATTTCCTCAATCGTTGGATTTTCCAAGCCCTCGACATCGTTGAGATAAGAATGGTCCAACATCTTCAGGAGCGGTTTCACGGCTGCACTGATGTCGGCGTGGTCGTAAATCCAGCCGATCGTTGGATCGACATCTCCTTCCACCGAAACCTCTATTTTGAAACTATGGCCATGCATACGCCTGCATTTATGACCCGCTGGCGCTTTCGGCAAAATCTGCGCTGCTTCAAAAGTAAAATCTTTCGTCAAACGCGCTCGCATCAATTAGACTCCCCGCTGGGTCGGCGCCCAGATGAACTTGTGCATCTGAAGTTGAAAATGGACCTCGATCCGATCGGCCAAAACCCATTCAACGATTTCGCGCGGCTCGATCCGGCCAAAAATCGGCGAAAACAAAACAGCGTGGCAGCGTTTGGGCAAATCGAACCGGTAGACGTTTTCCCGTGACCATTCGTAATCTTCCCGCGAGCCGATCACAAATTTCACTTCGTCGTGCGAACTAAGATGGTCGATGTTCGACCAAAGATTCTTTTCTACTTCTCCGCTCCCCGGCGTCTTTAAATCCATGATCCGGTGGACTCGCGAATCGACCTCCGAAATGTCGTGCGCGCCGCTGGTCTCAAGTAACACGGTGTAATCCGCGTCCGCCAACATCGACATCAGCGGCAGCACGTTCTTTTGCAACAACGGTTCGCCGCCTGTGAGCTCGACTAGAGGACAGCGAAACGCTTTCACTGCGTCCTTGATTTCTTTCAGGGTCTGTTTTTTTCCTTCGTAAAACGCGTACTCGGTGTCGCAGTAATTGCAGCGTAAATCGCAGAACGTCAGCCGCACAAAGACGCACGGTCGGCCCGCCCAAGTACTCTCGCCTTGGATCGAGTGATAAATCTCGTTAATCGTCAGCGTTTTCTCGCGCTCAGACATAAGCGAGTTGATGCGTTGCGCGTTGAATATTTGTGAAACAGGCGATCACAGACCGCACTTCGTACCGGCCTCGGCAACACTGGAGCGGGTTCGGAGAAGAGAGGCGAGATAAGAATCGACAGAAGGCGCGCCGCTGATTCGGGCTAGATTGCCCGGCGTCTGAAGGCGCGAGAAAATGGCATAGGCGATTTTGCTTCGCGGCACACTCTTCTCCCCGTAGCCCGATGGGATGTTGCTCGACCAGTATCGGATATGCTCCACTCCAAACCGATTCTCTCTCCCGAGAAAAATGGTCGAGTGCCCGTGCTCACTTTTGCCGACCTGGCGCGACCAAAATATTTTCATGAAATCGCCCGGTTTCGCCTGGTCAAAATTATCAAAATTCTGGCCAAGCCCCAACTCGTGAAAAAGACGTGCAGTGCCTGGTCCGTTTGCGTTCCATCGGCCCCAGATCCCTTCGCCATCGTGTTGATCTCGAATGATGAGCTGCTCCAGAGTGGCGAAATCGAGATGGAGCTCGCCTCGCGCGCGCAAAGCCTCAATGGCCCTGATGAACACGAGATAAGTTGCACCTGAGCAGAAGCTCGGCGAGGCCGATGAAGGCAAAATGAAAAATTTGCCGGACTCAAAATGCGCTGAAGATTGCAGGCGGATCTTGGCGAACCGCGAAACGGAATAGCGACCTCCCTTGGGCATTTGTTTAACCTGATCGAGAATTAGGCCGTTGTAATCTCCAGCAAAAGCTGTCCCTATCGTCAGTCCCAAAACCACGATGAAAGCCGAAGCAGCCAGTCTTCTCACGCGGAATAAGTAAACGCCAAACTCGCAACTGGCAACGGCGGTTGGCTGTCCCGCCGGAGTATGCTACATGAAACCGGATGCTGCGTTTCACAAAAATGAATGGCGCAGGAAACGATTTCGTCCTGATCGACAATCGCGCCGGCGACGTCCATCTCGATCGCGGCCAGATTGCACATCTCTGCGATCGGCACCGCGGAATCGGTGCCGATGGGATTTTGTTACTCGAAGAAAGCGCCGACGGTGCGGATTTTCGTATGCGGTATTTTAACAGCGACGGAGGCGAAGCCGAGATGTGCGGGAACGGCGCGCGGTGCTTCGCGCGGTTTGCGAACAAAATCGCGGGAGCACAGGAAAAGATTTCTTTTGAAACCCCTGCCGGCGTAATCGCAGCAGAGCTCACGGGGGATTTGGTCACGCTAGATATGACCGAACCGACTGATTTGCGACTGAACGTGATGCTTCGCGTCGCGGATGAGAACAAGACCGTTCACCTCATCAACAGCGGGGTGCCGCATGTGGTCATCTCCGTTTACAACCTCGATGATGTCGATGTGCAGCGAGAAGGCGCTGCCATTCGTTATCACGAGATGGTTTCGCCAAAAGGCGCCAATGTGAATTTCATCAAAAAACGCGGAGCGAGGCAAATCGCAGTCCGCACTTATGAGCGCGGAGTCGAAAATGAGACCCTCGCATGCGGAACAGGTGTGGTCGCAAGCGCGCTTATTTTCGCTGCGACGGAGAACATCGACGGCCCAGTCGGGGTGCTGGTGCGGGGTGGAAATGAACTTCAGGTCGGGTTTGAGAAAAGAGGCGCGCAATTCAAGAGCGTTACGTTGACTGGTCCAGCCGACTTCGTTTTTGAAGGAACGATCGAAGTGTGATCGTGCTCAACTGAAATGTTTTGCGGCACGTTTACTGCGTTGGTCACTCCGTTCCGCGACAACGCGATTGACGTTTCCGCTTTCGAAAAGCTAATCGAAACGCAAATCGCCGCCGGCATAACCGGGATTGTTGCGGTCGGCACCACTGGTGAATCGCCGACGCTTTCACATGAGGAACGCGAAGAAGCGATCCGGCTCGCGGTCGCAATCGCAAACAAACGCTGCCAGGTCCTTGCCGGCACAGGTTCGAACGCAACGGAGCACGCGGTGACGGACACAAAAATGGCCGAGAAACTTGGCGCGGACGGTGCTTTGCTCGTCGCGCCTTATTACAACAAGCCGAGTCAGGAGGGCTTGTTCCGGCATTTCAAGGCCATCGCAGATGGCACCTCCTTACCAATTGTGCTTTACAACATTCCTGGGCGCTGCGCAGAATGCCGGAACATCGTGTCGATCAAAGAGGCGAGTGGAAGCATCGAGCGCATAAGTGAGTTGCGCGGACGTTTGCCCGAAGCATTCACGATTTTGAGTGGGGACGATTCATTGACGCTCCCTTTCATGTCGGTTGGGGCGGTCGGCGTCGTGAGCGTGACGTCGAATTTATTTCCGGCGGAAGTTTGCGCGCTGGTTCGTGCGTTCGAATCAGGCGATGTGAAATCGGCGGAGAAGTTGCACCGCAAACTGTTTCCACTCTTTAAGGATTTGTTCATCGAACCAAATCCGGTCCCGGTAAAAACGGCCCTCAGCTGGCGCGGCGCGATGTCTGGAGAATGCCGATTGCCGTTGTGCGAGATGGCGGCGCCAAATCAAGCTCGTTTGCGCAAAACGCTCGAAGCTTTCGAGCGGACCAGATGAAACGCCCGGTGCGGGTGCTGCTGGTCGGCGCAGCCGGCCGGATGGGAAAGACGATTGTCGATCTTGCCAAGAACGATCCGAAGATCGACATCGTGGCGCAATGCGATCTCGGCGATCCAATCGACCCGGCGATAAAAAAATCTGACGTTGCGATCGATTTTAGCCATCCGGACGCGATCGAGGAAATTTGTAGCGCGGCATTACAACATCGACAACCGCTCGTTATTGGAACAACCGGCCACTCCGCGGAACAGCGAAGCGTGATTGAAAAAGCTGCTAAGGCGGTGCCGATCGTGTTCGCATCGAACTTCAGTGTGGGTGTCAACGCGCTTTTTGCTCTGACACACAGAGCTGCAGAGGTTCTTGGTCGAGAATTCCATCGCGAGATTGTCGAAACCCATCATCGCACCAAAAAAGACGCGCCGAGTGGCACTGCCAAAACGCTCTCTGAAATTTTGAGCAAGGCACGAAGGATCGATGATCAAATTCCGATTCAGTCGATCCGCGAAGGCGACGTGGTCGGCGAGCACACCGTGATTTTTGCCGGACCGGGCGAACGTCTCGAGCTTTCTCACAAAGCGAGCAGCCGCGAAATTTTCGGGCGCGGCGCTTTGCGCGCGGCGCAGTGGGTGATCGGCAAACCGCCCAAGCTTTACTCGATGCAAGATGTGCTCGGATTGTAGTGGCAGCCGTGTCGGCTGCGTTTTTAGTGGAATTTGCAGGCGGCACGCCTGCCTCTACAGCATTTGAAATGAGGACTGCCGTTGCGCTTGGATCGAATCTTGGTGATCCACTTGGAAATTTGCGCGCGGCACGAAAGGCGATTGTCGATCTTGCAGGTGTTCAGCCACCGGTCCTTTCCTCGGCGATTTACGAAACCGAGGCCGTCGATTGCGAACCGAATGCGGGAAAGTTTTTGAATGCGGTTCTTGAGTTCGATTACGAAGGCGATCCGACGGATCTTTGGAAAAAACTGATGGAAATTGAGAGCGCGCTTGGCCGGCCGCGCCATCATGCACGCAACGTTTCCCGCAAGATCGATATCGACCTCCTCTACGCTGGCGAGATCCAGATCGACACTCAAGAATTGCAATTGCCGCATCCTCGGATGCATTCGCGACAATTCGTCCTTCAACCGGTCCTCGATATCCGGCCGGATTTGATTTTGCCAAACCAGACGAAGACCGTCCGCGAGCTACTCGCGCAAATTGATGAATTAGGTAAAGTAGTTCGCATCGCGAACGAATGGTAAGCGCAATGAAAGATTTTCGTGAAATGAAGCGCCGCGGAGAAAAAATTACGGCGCTGACCGCGTACGATTATCCCACGGCGCGTTTACTCGATGAAAGCGGGATCGACATTATCCTCGTGGGCGATTCGGTAGGGATGGTGGTGTTGGGCTATTCAGACACCACGCGCGTAACGCTTGAAGAGATGTTGCATCATACGCGCGCTGTGGCGCGCGGGGTAAAACACGCCTTGCTTGTCGCCGACATGCCGATTCACACCTATGACACACCGGAGCAGGCCGTGAAGACGGCAAAACAATTTGTCGAGATTGGCGCACAAGCGGTAAAGCTCGAAGGCGGCGCAAACCACGTCGCGGAAATCGAAGCAATCACGCAGGCGGGAATTCCTTTCATGGCCCACATCGGAATGCTGCCACAAAGCGTGCGAGAAGAGCGCGGCTACAAAGTAAAAGGGCGGACGCCATCAGAAGCATCCGCGCTGATCGCCGATGCGCGCGCGGTGGAAAAGGCCGGCGCGTTCTCCGTGGTGCTAGAGATCGTGGTCGCCGATATTGCGAAGCAAATCACGAATGCCGTCAGCATCCCGACGATCGGTATCGGATCGGGCGAGCATTGCGATGGGCAAATCTTGGTCACGCACGATTTGATCGGTTTATTCCCATGGTTCACACCTAAGTTTGTGTCGCCGGCGGCACGCGTTGCGGAAGAGATTCGGCGCGCTGCAACTGCATTTATTGAACGAACGCGAAGCGGCAACGCGTTGTCTAATCCGTCCCGAGCCAGCGGCGAATGACCTCAGTCGCCTCAGAGACGGTTAGTTGACAATTTTGCACCGTTATCGGTTTGTTTGATCGCACGATGAGAGCTTCCGAACTCGACGATTTCGAAAACCTCGAGACCGAAGGCCTGCTTACCGGCAGCAGGGAGCGCGGTTGGCTCTGGTTTGGCCTGATTGTCTCGTTGGGATTGCATCTCGCGCTTTGCACCTATTTCTACCGCACCCGTTTTCAAAGCGCCGACGCTCTGCTCTCGGAAGCGCTTCCGCCGCCGACATTCAAAGTCAAGAGTGTCGATCTTGCACAGCAACTCGACAAAGGCGGCGTGGACCAAACAAATCCGGCAGCGAAACCTGAACCGGACAAAACCGATGTCCAGTTACCGGACGAAAAGAAATCGTTCGACAAGCTTCTACAGGATATTCAGGCGAGCACGGCAATGCCAGACGATACGCGCGATGTTTTGCCGGACCAGCCAAAGGTAGAACAACCCGACGTGAATTCAGTTCTCACCGAGATCGAGCGCTCGACTGCGCAGACGCTCCCGAATGATCCAAATGGGACCCACCAGCAATCGTTGCTCAACAACCCTGCGGTTTCTGGCCGGCCGCAGCCGGCTCTTAGCGGGACTGAGCTGGCCACGAGCACCACGATTAAGCGGCCGAATACTTTTACGAGCAAAATGCCAGCGGACAGCGCTGGGCCGAATAAAGGGCGCGCGCCGGGGTTCAGCGATTTGGATCAGCTGCTCGCGCAAAAAGGCCCGCTCGGATCGGGAACGAAATTGCGGATGCCGGACGATCAACTCTTCGAATACGACAGTGCGACCTTGCAGTCGAGCGCGATCAGTCAATTGCAAAAGCTTGGCACGCTCATCCAGCGCAATCCGAAAGCGACATTCACGGTGGAAGGCTACACGGATTCATTCGGCACACTGGAATACAACCTCGATCTAAGCCAACGTCGCGCCGATAGCGTGAAACAATATTTAGTCGAGGCGATGAGAATTAGTC
>QHMQ01000020.1 GCA_003217835.1 Verrucomicrobiota bacterium | reverse complement strand
AATTTGGAACTTAGGATTTTAAGTTTAAATGACGCGGCTTCCATTCGAGCAATTTCCCGCGCTGGGCGCGATTGCAATGTGCCGGCATGTTTTCACGCAACGAATTCCCGGCATCGACGTTTCGCACGATAAAGCCGAAGTGTTAAAGCGGCTCGATGCCGCGCATCGCGAGATTCGCCGTGCAATCGGCGTCAGTGATTGGCCGCTGCTCACCGCCGAACAAATTCACGGGAATAAGATCACAGTTGTCGATACATCGCCCGACAAGGACCAATATTTCGCCGGCTGCGACGGCTTTATTACAAATCAGACGGGGCTCGCGGTCGGCATTCATGTTGCCGACTGCTGCGCGGTCTACATTATCGATCCAAAAACGCCCGCCATCGCTCTCGTCCATTCCGGCCGCAAAGGCACAGAGCTCGGCGTTGTCACCAACGCAATCACGCAAATGATCGAGCACTTCGGATCGAATCCAGCTGAATTAATCGTTCAGCTCAGCCCCTGCATTCGTCCGCCACATTACGAAGTCGATTTCGCAGCCGAAATTGTGCGCCAATGTCGCGAGCTGGGCGTGACGGAAATCCACGACAGCGGGATCAGCACCGCGTGTCATGTCGATCTTTATTATTCCTACCGTGTGGAGAAAGGCAAAACCGGCCGCATGCTCGCGTTGCTTGCGCTCGTCTGATGGAGGGACGACCGCCGTGTCGTCCCAAAAAAATTAGGAACAGGACGGAGTCCGTCCCTCCAGCGTTTTATAAGGGCAAATCCCGCGTTTCTTGGCGCTCGCGACAAAATCAAAGAACTCCCGCGCTGGTGCGCCAAATTCGGTCGCCGCGGCCTTCTTCAGCGCCTGCGAAATATTCAGTCCGCTCAGATAAAGCAATTTGAAGGCTGCTTTGATTTCATCACGATCTTGCGCGTTGAAACCGGCACGCCGCAACCCAATCACATTGATTCCAAAAACAGAGTTGCGTTCGGCCGCGACAACAAACGGCGGCAGATCTTTGCCAAAGGCGGAACTGCCTTGCACCATCACCAAACGTCCAACGTGCATGTGTTGATGAAATGTCGATCCACCGCCGAGGAAAGCCCCATCGTCCACGCGTACGTGACCGGCCAACAAACAATTATTCGCGATGACAACGTTGTTCCCGAGTGCGCAATTGTGGCCAACGTGAGCGCCTGTCATGAGAAAATTTCTGTCGCCGATTTTGGTGAAGCTGCCCTCCGGGCTGCCCCGATGAATCGTGCTGTATTCGCGAATGACATTGTCGTCTCCGATCTCGACTTTCGTTTTTCGTTCCGGCGAGAACGAAAGGTCCTGCGGCGCCGCTCCGATAACTGCGCCATGTCCAATAAAATTGCCTGTGCCGATCGTGACATTTCCCTCAATGACGACGTGCGACTGCACGATTGTGTTGTTACCGATAACGGCTCGCGGCCCGACTACCGAGAATGGACCGATCTCGACATCGGCTCCGATTCGCGCATCGGGATCGACAAGTGCCGTCGGATGAATCTTCAAAGCACGCCTGCTTCCTTGAAACTAAAATAGCCCGGGCCTCCCTCCGTTGGCGCGCCAATGATGATGTGATCGAGCAGTTTAATTTGGAGAAGCTCTGCGGCTTCAGCCAAACGCCTCGTTAGACTGTGATCAGACTGACTCGGCGACGCATCGCCGGAGGGGTGATTATGCACGACAATCACAGCATAAGCCGACGAAACTACCGCTGGATGAAAAATCTCGCGCGGGTGCGCGATGCTTTCATTCCCACTCCCCAGCGAAACTTGTTCAATGCGGATGAGATGATACCGAGTATCGAGCAAGATCACGCGCAACGACTCCTTACGCAGCGCTCGCAATTCCGCCCCAACCAATTCATTCACAATCTCCGGTGAATCGATTTTTTGCTTTGACCATGTTTCGCGGGCAAGCCGCTGCCCCAGCCCAAATGCCGCGACAAGTTGCACGGCTTTGGCGAAACCAACCCCTCTGACCTTTGCCAGTTCGTCAACCGAGCAACGGCTCAATCCTCCGAGCGAACCGTATTTTTCGAGCAGTTCGCGCCCAACTTCGATCGCGTTTGTCCCGACGACGCCAGTACGAAGAAGGATTGCGATCAGCTCGGGATTGCTGAGTGCCGAAGGGCCGTGCGCGGCGAGTTTTTCGCGTGGCCGCTCCTCCCGCGGCATCTCGTGGATTTTTAGCTGCGACATTCGAAAGTAGGAGCAACCTCAGCGCCGCGATGGGAGATTGCTGAAAGTCGGGACACAAAGGCCCCTTCGACATTTCATCTACACTCGCAGGTGATCAAACATTTCCCGCAGTGCGCCGCCCAGCGCGAAAAGCGCGTCCCCATACGGATTTTGAGGGATGATATCGAGCCCAGTTTGCGCCTCGCGGATAAGATCGCTTCCCGCAGCGATCGATTCATTCAGGGCGCCGTTCGTCGCGCTATTTCTCAAAAGTTCTGTCATCTGCTCGCTCTTTCCTTCGAGGATCAGACTGCAATAGCGCTCCCGTTCGAATTCGGAAGCGGAGCGCAAAAAGATCAGCACGGGAAGCGTGAACTTCCCTTTGCGCAAGTCCGTTCCCAGCGTTTTTCCGGTCGCGCTCTCGTTGCCGGCAATATCCAGACAGTCATCGTAGATTTGATAGGCCTTGCCGACGCGCATCCCAAAAGTCCTGAATGTTTCAATCACGCCTGGATCAGCTTCACTGATCGTCGCTCCCAATTCGGCCGCCGTCGAAAAAAGCGAGCCGGTTTTCTTTTCGACGATCCGCAAATAATCATCGACCTCGAGTTTGAGATCAAAACGGCGCTGCGTTTGGATCATTTCTCCCGAGCAGATTTCCCTTGCGGCTCGGGCGATTGCGCGACTGATATCCGCGTTTTCGAAATTGGTGGAGAGGTCCAGGGCATGCGCGAAAAGGCAATCGCCCAAAAGAACACTGAGTGAATTTCCCCAGCGCGCATTCACGGTTGGCTGTCCGCGACGGCGCTCGGCCTCATCCAGAATGTCGTCGTGAACGAGCGTGGCGACATGAATTAGTTCAACGATGACAGCAAGATCGAGATGTCCGGAATTGATCTCGCCGGTCGCGCCTCCAGCCAGGAGCGCGAGAAGTGGTCGCAGCCGTTTACCGCGACCGCCTACGGCATAGGTCACATAGCCTTCGATCGCGGGATCGAAAGCTGCCGTTTGTTGCGCGATGCGCCTTTCCACTTCGTCGAGATGCGGTTGAACGAGCAGCGCCACTCGAGCCAGCGGCCCCAGCGGAGAAGTGGTTAACGCCGGCGAGCGTGCAAAGGCTTTCACAGGCGCAGAATAGAGGGGCGGCTTGCGTGTTGTCAAAGCAACACGTTCGAAGACTCTGCTTTTGTGGAGCGCACCCGGCGCGCACTGGGGACACTCAACTCAACGTCCCTGCAACCAGTTTTTGGTATTGTATTTTTGCTCGGCAATTTTCTCCGCGCGCTCTACCAAGGTGTTGCTCAGCGATTTTTCATTGCGCCCTTCCGACAACTCCTTGGCAAACCGTTCCGCGAGACCATTCCCAAGAT
Organism: Verrucomicrobiota bacterium; assembly: GCA_003217835.1. Classification (GTDB taxonomy): domain Bacteria; phylum Verrucomicrobiota; class Verrucomicrobiia; order Chthoniobacterales; family UBA10450; genus Udaeobacter. Next base: position 3,217 of record QHMQ01000020.1, on the reverse strand, counting down.
CGACATCTCCGGTCGTCGCGGCGACACGGACCCATCCTCTGGCGAGTTGTATGCTGCCTTGATGCAGTAAACTACCGCGTGTGCGCCTTTGCGCTGCGCCTGCAACTTTTCGGCCATTCACCATTACGTCGGCTCGCACCGGATTCGCAAAACAGCTGTAGCCGCGATCGATGATCGCGGCCCCGGCGTCAACGACACCGGCTACAGGGGCTAGTTCTGCTCGCTCACCATTTGCGAGCAACGCACTGCACAAAGCGCAGTGAATTTTTTCGTAGATCAACATCGACGACTCACTGAAGGCCGGATCGTTCGCGGGAATTACAATTGAGTAGGTGAGATCATCTCCGTGAAAAACAATTCCACCGCCAGTCCATCGCCGGACCAAGTCGCGTCTAGGCGCATAATTAGCAACATCGGCAAATTTGCCAAAATATCCAAACGACAGAGCAGGGGAGTTCCATCGATAAAAGCGAATCGACGGAACCTTTGCCGTCTCGAGTAAAGCTTCATCGATCGCCATGTTCACCGCTGCCGATCGCGGGGTAGCATCCTTGCAAATTTCAAGTTTGGCGAAGATCGGCATGCGAAGCTGTCAGCTTTCGATTTCGTTCAAAATTTTGGTGACTGCCTCGCGTGGTCGCGGATGTGCAATAATCGGTCGGCCAATGACGAGATAATCTGCGCCTGCATCCAGCGCTTCGCGCGGCGTCATGACGCGTTTTTGATCGCCGACTTCTGACCAGCTTGGGCGAATTCCCGGAACTACGAGTTTTATCTTGGCGCCGAATTGCGCGCGCAACATTTTTACTTCACGCGGACTCGCGACCAGTCCATCAATTCCTCCCGCGACTCCAACTTTTGCCAGGCGCAAAACGTAGCTGTCTATTGTATCGGAGACCCCAATTTTGCGAAGCGTTTCCTCAGTTGCGCTGGTCAACACCGTGACGCCCAGGATCGACAAACTGTTTTTGCGTGCGGCAATCGCGGCTCCAATCATCTCAGCTCCGCCGCTCAAATGAATCGTCAGCATCTGCGCCCCCAGGCAAACAGCGGACTCCACTGTCCGCGCCGCGGTATTCGGGATGTCGTGCAATTTTAAATCCAGAAAAACTTTGGCGCTCGTCGCCAGGACGGCGCGCACAATCTCCGGACCTGCGGCGGTGTAAAGTTGCAGCCCGATTTTAAAAAAGCTGACCTCGGGACTTAAATCGCGGACAAAGTTGAGCGCCTCAGTTTGCGTCGGAACGTCAAGGGCTACGATTAATCTGTCCCGGGCGCTGACCGTTCGGGATTGTGAGTTCATCCTGTAATTCTGCTAAAATTCGTGGACAGATTGCAAGGTATGCAAGTTTCCGCGCCTGCGAAGATCAATCTTTCGCTCAAAGTTTTGCGTCGTCGCGACGATCGTTTTCACGAAATCGAGACGCTCATCGCGCCGATTTCGCTCTGCGATGAGATCAAAATCGACAAGATCAACAGCGGAAAAGAAATCGAGTTTCACTGTGATGATCCGTCAGTTCCGCCAGATGAAGACAATCTCGTTGTTCGTGCGGCGACGAATTTCTTTGCGGCGACAAAATTGATCCCCGCGGTCTCAATCGAACTCAAAAAGAAAATTCCCCATGGCGCGGGTCTGGGCGGCGGAAGCAGCGATGCGGCAACGACTTTGCTCGCCCTTAATCGGCTTTTCGAAACGAACCTGGCGCGTGATGAGTTGGCTGAGCTTGGATCGGCAATCGGATCCGACGTTCCATTTTTTATTTTCGAATCGGCCGCGCTCTGTCGTGGACGAGGGGAGCTGGTCACGCCGATTCAGCTGCCAGAACAATTGTCGATCCTTTTATTAAAGCCAAGCTTTGGAATCGCGGCCGAATGGGCATACTCGCACTGGCAGGATTCGCGAGAAGTTCCTGGTGTCTCGTACGCAACTCAGGAATTCGCCGGCCAAACTTTCATGAACGATCTAGAGCGTCCTGTTTTCGAGAAATTCGTTTTTCTCGCACAGCTCAAAATGTGGTTGTTGCGTCAACCAGAAGTGGGAGTGGCATTACTATCAGGCTCTGGTTCGACGGTTTTCGCGGTGATGCGCCCACGCGCAGATGTCGAACTTGTCGCCAAGCGGGCGCGCGATCAGCTCGATCACGAACTCTGGACGTTCCAAGCGCACAGACTATAAAGGATGACGTTGTCGTCCCGATGGGGGCTAACAGCTCTCCTTGTAGATTAGATTTGGGACACGACAGCGCGTGTCCCTCCACCTAATCGCCCGCGCCGGTGCGCAATGCTGCCCTCGCGTATTCGCGATTCAGTTTCGCAATGAAACTGGCGCTGATCTCGGCCGGACAGACCGCTTCGCATTCGTAGGTGTTGGTGCAATTACCAAAGCCTTCCGCATCCATTACGTGCACCATTCTCAAAGCGCGGCCGACACGCTCGGGATTTCCCTGAGGCACGAGCGACAGATGTGAGACTTTCGCTGCGGTGAAGAGCATGGCCGACGCATTTGGGCACGCCGCCGCGCACGCTCCGCAGCCGATGCATGCTGCGGCTTCCATGGAAAGGTCGGCATCGTGCTTTGGAATTGGAATTGAGTTCGCTTCCGGCGCAGAACCTGCGCGCGCGGAAATAAAACCGCCGGCTTGCACAATTCGATCCAGCGCGCTTCGATCGATCACCAGGTCTTTGATGATTGGGAATGATCTCACGCGAAACGGTTCGACAACGATCGTTTCGCCATCGCGAAATTTTCTCATGTAAAGCTCGCAAACCGCGCCGGGATGGTCGGGCCCGTGCGCTTCTCCATTGATTGTGAGGGAGCAAGTGCCGCAAATGCCCTCGCGACAATCGGAGTCGAACGCGATCGGCTCGTCACCGCGCGCGAGCAAATTTTCGTTCACGATGTCGAGCATTTCGAGAAACGACGTGTTCGGCGAAATGTCGCGTGCTTCATAATCCAGCAGTTTGCCGGCAGCTTTCGCGTTCGGCTGACGCCAAACTCTCAGTCGGAAGTTCATGGTTGTTACAAATGGTAGGGACGGATCGCCGAGCCGTCCGCGGAACTTAGTCGGCGCGCCCGGCGGTCGCGCCCTACCTATGAAATTTCTCATTTGTAGTTTCTCTGCGTTAAATGCACGGTTTCGAAGTGAAGCGGCTCGCGATGCAGCTTTGGCGGCGCAATTTTGCCAACGTCGCCCTGAAATTCCCATGCGAACACTGC
>QHMQ01000214.1 GCA_003217835.1 Verrucomicrobiota bacterium | reverse complement strand
GAAACTGTTTCGTCGGCGCCGCCGACGCGCAGCAGCTTCATGGCGACTTGGGGCAGCGTAAGCGGCGCAAAAGGCTACTTTCTGGATGTGTCCACGAGCAACTCGTTCAGCAGTTACGTGGCCGGCTATCACGACTTGGAGGTTGGCAATGTCAATGGCCAAGCTGTAACCGGATTAAATCCAGGGACGACCTACTATTATCGGGTGCGTCCTTACACTGCCGCCAGTTCGGGCGGGTACTCGAATGTCACCACGGCTACGACAGAGGCTGCCGCCGGGCTAATAATTAATCCAACATTCGACAGCTCGATCACCCCGGCCATTCAGGCCATGATTAACCGGGCCATCGGGATTTACGAGTCGCTGTTTAGCGATCCGATCACGATCGAGATTCTTTTCCGCTACTCGACTACTGCTCCGAACGGTGATGATTTTCCGCCAGGCGTTCTCTCACAAAGCTTTTTCGTCCCTTACGACATACGGTGGAACGATTTTATCAGCGCGTTGAGAGCAGACGCAACAACCAGCAACGACAATACAGCGAATGCCAGTCTGCCAGGGAGCGCGTTATCAACAAATATCGCGCCATCCAGTGCGAACGGGCGAGCGCTGGGATTGAACACACAGCCGGCCATGCGCTCAGACGGCACCATCGGACCGGGCGGGCCGTTTGACGGAATCGTCACGCTTAATTCCGCGCAACCGTTCTCGTTCACCCGGCCTCTCATCAGTGGCAGCTTCGACGCGCAGCGTGCGGTCGAGCATGAAATCGATGAGGTTATGGGTCTGGGATCGTACCTAAACAGCGTACGGACGTGTCCATCGTATGAAGCGGAGTCCGTGCCCCCCAACATTATAACGGGAGGCGCGGGGATTCAAAGCTGCCCGACGTGCTCCGGTGGAGCGGATGTAGGCTACGTGGGTAACAACTCGGGCACGCTCCAGTTCAATGGTGTTACGGCTAACACAACACACAGTTACGACGTGACGATCTGGTACGCCAACGGAGACGCGACGGCGCGCTCCGCCCTTCTGAGCGTGAACGGCAGTGTGGGCACCCCTTTGAGTTTTCCGTCCACTGGCTCGTTTCAGACCGTCGGGTCAATACAAACCACCATCACTTTGAACGCTGGCAACAACAACACGCTTAATTTCTCCAATCCGATCACTGGTAACTGGGCTCCGGATTTCGATCGGATTGTGGTGAACTGCGGTGTTCCACCATCCGCCAATCTCCGCCCGCAGGACTTGTTTAGTTGGAGGTCTCCTGGGAACAGGAATCTCACTTCGAACGGCTCACGTTATTTCTCGATCGATAGCGGCAACACCAACATCGTTGGTTTCAATCAGACTCCGCCTGGCGATTTTGGTGATTGGTTGAGCGAGCCGTGCCCGCAACACCATCCGTTTGTGCAGAACGCATTCGGTTGCCCCGACCAATTTTCCGATATCTCCGCCACATCGCCCGAAGGGATCAACCTCGATGTCATTGGTTACGACTTGGTAAATACCACAACGCCTTATTTAGCCAATCTCAGCACTCGCGCCTTTGTGCAGACGAGCGACAACGTGATGATTGGCGGATTCATGGTACAAGGGACGCAACCAAAGAGGGTGATTCTGCGCGCCATTGGTCCTGAGCTCAGTCAACACGGAGTTCCAAATGCAATGGCCGATCCAATATTGGAACTGCACGATGCCAACGAGGCTCCGATTGCCTCAAATAACAACTGGCAGACCACGATCATCGGCGGGATCATCACTAGCGATCAGGTCCAGGAAATTCAGAACAGCGGACACGCTCCGGGTGATCCGAACGAATCTGCGATTATGGCAGACCTGCCACCGGGTAATTACACCGCGATTGTGCGTGGGGTAAGCAACACCACGGGAGTCGCTCTTGTGGAAGTGTATGATCTCAGCCCCAGCCTTGACCCAATTCTAGCCAATATTAGTACTCGTAGTTTTGTTCAGACTGGCGATGACGTAATGATTGGCGGGTTCATCGTACAAGGGACTCAACCAAAGAACGTGATCATACGTGCCGTTGGCCCTGAGCTGAGCCAGTATGGCGTTCCGAATCCCTTGGCTGATCCGACATTGGAACTGCACAATGGCACCGGGGGTTTGATTGCCTCTAACGACAATTGGCAGCATACGATAATCGGCGGCATCATTACCCAGGACCAAGTCCAGAACATTGAGAACAGCGGCCACGCTCCGGGGGACGCGAGCGAATCTGCGATCATCGCAAACCTCCCACCGGGTAACTACACCGCCATCGTGCGTGGGGTAAACAACACCACTGGAGTTGCCCTCGTGGAAGTGTACGACCTGCATTAGACTAAATTCTGAGGATGAGCATTCAAGAGCTCGAAGCGGAAGTGAAACCTTTGTCGCCCTCAGAGCTCGCCATTTTCGGCAAATGGTTTGGGAAATTTGCTGCTAGTTCTGTCGAGGAGGTCGAACACGCGGCGTGAGGTGTTCTCTCGTCGGACGCACTCGCCCATGCCTCTGAGTCTGAACCCGAATACACGCTGGCTGATGTTAAGTGGCAATGAAGGACGAGCACAAAAGAGCGCCGAGTGCGGCTTCTTAGGGATTGTTTTCGACAGAATGTACAGAATGGATTCTGTTAATTCTGTGAATTCTGTCTAATTCTCTGCGCTCCCCATTCATATTACCCGTGCAATCCGTCGTGGCTGAAATTCGGCATTCGTCATTCGTCATTTCTGCTCATCCGCGTAATCCGTGGTCGTTTTTGGGTTGCCTAGCTTCGTGTTCATTCGTGTCTATTCGTGGTTAGCCGAAAAAATCGTAAGAATTTTCCTTGAAGCCCGTAGAAGAGATCGAGTACAAGCTGGTGGATGTGCAGCCGGCCAAGGCCGTGATTGTGAATACGCAAAAACCAAATGAGCCGATCGAGATCGGTTTTGCCGCTCCGTAAAATGCTTATGAAA
>QHMQ01000019.1 GCA_003217835.1 Verrucomicrobiota bacterium | reverse complement strand
TCTCACAGGAGACTTGCGCATCGGTTTGCGCGAGGGGCTCGTAGAAGAGGCAATCGCCCGCGCGTTCGGCGAGCCACTGGACCTGGTCAAGGAGACAAACATGCTGCTGGGCGATATTGGCACAACCGCAGCGCTCGCTTTCCGAAAGGAATTGGATCGCGCGGAATTATCGCTCTTTCGTCCAATCAAGTGCATGCTGGCGACTCCCGAGCCAACGGCAGAAGCAGTCTGGGAGCGGTTTGTTGATGCAAGATCGACAAGCGACGCCCACGGGGCGGCGGCTACAGTGTATCTCGAAGACAAATTTGACGGTATCCGCGCGCAGCTTCATCGCAGCGCGCAGCGCGTCGAAATTTTTTCGCGCGATTTACGGCGCATCACCGATCAATTTCCGGAACTGGCGGAGCAAGCGCGGAAGTTCCAGCAAGATTTGATTATCAATGGAGAGATTGTTGCCTTTGATGAAGGTCGAAGCCTCACGTTCTTCGATTTACAGAAACGGCTCGGTCGTAAGAATGATAGCGCGGATCTATTCGAGGGCGCTGCGGCGGATGTTCCGGTGGCATTTATTATCTTTGATCTCCTTTGGTTTGATGGTCGATCACTGTTGAAAATACCACTGCGCGAGCGGCGGGAACGGCTCGGCCAGTTGCAATTGCCGCGGCAGTTTCAGAGGGCAGAAATAGTTCCCGCACGTTCTGCCGCCGAGATCGAGCAAGTCTTCCAGCAGGCACGCCGCCGCATGAACGAAGGCCTGATGATCAAAGATTCAGAAAGTTTTTATTCACCCGGACAGCGCGGCATGTTCTGGTTCAAATTAAAGAAGGAGCTCGCCACCCTTGATGTCGTAGTTGTCGCCGCAGAACTCGGTCACGGCAAACGCAACGCCGTGCTGAGCGATTACACATTTGCCGTGCGCGATGAAGCGAGCGGCGAACTTTTACCAATCGGCAAAGCCTACAGCGGATTGACCGATGCGGAGATCGCCGAGTTAACCGAGCATTTCAAACAAAATACAATTGTCGATCACGGCCGTTATCGTGAGGTCAAGCCGAACATCGTGCTCGAGGTTGCGTTCAATTCGATCCAACCGAGCACCCGCCATGCAAGTGGACTCGCGCTGCGTTTTCCACGGATCAAAGCCATACGCCGGGACAAAAACGTCGATGCCATCGACACACTCGAATATGCGCGCCAACTTGCCGCGCAACCGAGAAAAGGATAGTGCGGGCCTCTGGCTTGCATAATTCGACTTGCAGGCTGTCAGCCTGCGCACTCTTCCATGGATGGAGAAGACGACACATTATCGGAGCGGGTTTACCCACGGTTGGCGTTGCGGTTATCGGCGGAGTTGTTGCTTTTGGCATCCGCCAAATATTGTCAGAACAATAATCAACGGCGGGGCAAAGTCATGGTTTGTTTAGACCGTGGTCGTTTTCAGTTATTCGAAACAAGCGATGAAAATGAATCGCCGATCGTGTGAGACTCAGGGCATTGCCGGTGCGGGTGAGGCTGGCGGTGTGACCGTAACCGTTTCGACTTGGTTTCGGCGCCAACGCTGAGCGTTGGCATAAATCGCCAGCGACGCCATGGACAAAACGATCACGAGCATGAGCACAACTACGCTCTTAGGAACTCGCGACGATGACGGTTTTTCGCGAGATGGTTGCACTGAATTCACGGGAAAATATCGGTGTCGATCTTGCCTGCGCAAACGCGGATTACTCCAAGCGCAACGCGACGATCGCGTCCATTACGCGCTGGCTTATTTGCCCATAGAGATTTTTTGCGTGCGATTCGAGCTCCACAGGCGTAAAAAAAATCGGCTCTCCAACCACGATCGTGATTGGCACAAAATGCAAACCGCCGCCGCCACGCGGCAAAGCTTCGTGTGCCCCAAAGATCCGCATTGGCACCACGGGAGCGAGCGTTTTTGCGATCACCAATCCCAGTCCCGGCTGAGCAGCCTGCAAATTACCATCGAGCGTCCGCGAGCCTTCCGGAAAAACCAGCGCTGCGTTTCCAGATTTCAGAACACGAATCAAAGTCTTGAGGGCGCTTCGGTCGATCCCTTCCTGATTAACAGGGATAACGTTCAGCTTCGGTAAAAGCCAGCCGAGCAGCGGCACTTCCGTCAACGTTCGGCGCGCCAGAAAGTAGATTGCGCGATCGCAAGTAATGCCGGCAAGTGGCGGATCGAGATAACTCTGATGATTCATGGCCAGAATCACTGGACCTGTTTGAATCATACGTTCCCGATGAATTATCCGAAGACGAAAACATACTCGGCCGATCAAGCGCGAGAGATGGTAACCAAGCCAGTAGTAGAGATTCACGGGTCGAAGCGTTAAAGCGCCAGCCCTTTGAGCTTCAGTTGTTCAATGATTTCACCGACGACCTGGTCGATCGTAAGATGTGACGTATCAATGATGTGCGCATCCTGCGCGACGATGAGCGGCGAGGCGAGCCGCGAAGAATCGGCAAGATCGCGCGCGGCGATTTCGTCGCGCTGGCCCTGCGCGGCGCGTCGCTGGAGGCGTACGTCGGGCGATGCGTCGATGTAAAATTTGTAGGGCGTATCTGGAAAAACCACCGAACCGATGTCACGGCCCTCGACGACTAGGTCGTACCTGCGCGCGTAATCGCGCATTTGCCGAACGACAATTCCACGGACTCTGGGAACCCTGCTTACGCGGGAAACAGCTTCATTGACGCGATCCTCGTGCAAGCGATCAGTTGGATCGGCATCATCAATGAAGATGCGCGAGTCATCATTCTCAAGACGGTAAGCGATCTTGACGGACTCGACCGCTTGCCCGACGCGCACGGTGTCGCCAGGATCAATCGCCTTTTGAAGGACGTGCCAGGTGATCGCACGATAAATCGCACCCGAATTCACATAGGCGAACCCGAGTCGCCGGCCAAGCTCTCGAGCGACACTGCTCTTCCCGGAGGCAGCCGGACCATCGATAGCGACAACATGATGGAAATCTTTCCGCATGTCTGAAATTAGTGTGTCGGGAAGATGCAGAGCAAGCCTGCGGAGACACGCAAGCAAACGCTTGCTTGCCGATCAGGCTTCCTCGACTGGCGCAGGAGTCAGTGAACCGATGACCGGCGTGCTAATCTGCATCCGTTTCGAATTGGTGAACTCTTCGAGTACGGTTTCAAACCCCGGATAAGATTCACGAATGCAGTCGGCATCCTGAACAATCGTTTCGCCGTCGGCAAAGAGGCCCGCAATGGCAAAGGCCATCGCGATGCGATGATCGCCGAAACTCGCTACGCGCGTCCCGTGTAGGGCAGCCGGACCATGAATTTCGAGGCCATCCTTCATTTCGGTTACCTGCGTACCCATGGAGCGCAAATTGTGCGCGATCGCGGCAATGCGATCGCTTTCTTTGACGCGCAACTCCTGGGCATGGCGAATGATCGTCGTGCCATTTGCCAGGGCGCCTGCTACCGCCAGGATCGGCAATTCGTCAATGAGCTGCGGCACTTCTTTGCCCTGAATGACGGTACCTTTGAGCGCGACACCCGTAACCTCGACGACGCCGCGCGGTTCAAGTTGATCGACATCTTCGACGGCTTCTCGCACCTGCGCGCCCATTCGCAGCAAAACGCCGAGTAACGCCGTCCGGGTATCGTTTAAACCAATATCGCGTACGAGCAGGTGGCCTCGCGGTTGCGCCGCGGCGGCGACCAACCAAAAAGCCGCTGAGGAAATATCGCCCGGAATACTAAAATCGCGCGACTCCGGAACCTGGTCACCGAATACACTGATATTGTCATCGCCATCTTTTGCCGTGCGCACGAGAAAATAGTTCAGCATCAGCTCAGTATGATTTCGAGTGATTGAGCGCTGCTCGACCGTGGTTTTGCCCTTGGCAAACAAACCCGCCAAGAGCAAAGAGCCTTTTACCTGGGCGCTCGCAATCGGCAGTCGATAGTGAATTCCCCGCAAAGAGCCGCCACGGATGCGGATTGGCGGCGTCTGTTCCGGACCTTCGGCGAGAATGTTTGCGCCCATCTGACGAAGCGGCGCGATCACGCGATCCATGGGACGTCGAGAGAGCCCGGCGTCACCGACGAGGCGGCTCTCAAATGTCTGTCCGGAGAGCAGGCCAGCGAGAAGCCGCATCGTCGTCCCAGAATTTCCGCAATTAATTTCCTTTTTGGGCGGTGTGAGGACACGCCTTTTTCCGTGGACGATCAGCTTGTCTGGCGCAGGTTGTTCGATCTTAACACCTAAAGCGCGCATTGCGTTGACGGTGCGCATGCAATCTTCGCTCGCGAGAAACCCACCCAGGGTGCACACACCATTGGACAAAGCCGCAATGATCACCGCGCGATGCGAAATGCTTTTGTCGCCTGGAACGGCGATTTCCATGTCAATTCGAGGGGCCCGCTTGATCCGTAGTTCCATAGACGAATTGTGAAATTTTTTGGCGGAGCGAGCGCTTCATTCGCGCCCCGAGACCAGCATCGGATATAAGACGGTGTTGTCCAGCCTCCCTCTCTTGCGAGGAGGCAAAATCCAAAGATTTTTCAAGTTAACTTTGTGCGAGCGCGACGGGCGCTGGCGCAAGTTAGCGCAATTACGGGACGAGAAAGATTTTGTCGGTGTAAGGATCCTTCACTTCCGTTCCTGGAGGAAATCCTTCCACGTCCACGTATTTACCGGGCGAAAACGGACTTTCCACAAGATGAGGCTTGCCAGGAACAGGAATTCCGTATGGATAATCTCCCTTCGCTACTTTCGTGGGCGCAGCCGTTGGAACAGGGGAAGCTGCACCCGCCTCGCGGGGCGTACCTTGAGGCTGAACGGGTCCATTCGGGTTGAACGGCTGCTGCTGAGGCGGATATTGTTCGGTCTGCGCTGGTGGATAATTTGCGACGGGATGACGGGTACGTTGCGGCGGCGGCTCCTCACTGCATGAGGAAAGAAAGAAGGCGACGACAAAGGCAAGCGACAGTGAGAATTTCATAAACTGGGAATGCTGCGCGAAACGTATCTGCATCGAACCTCGTTGCCAATCACTAAATCGTCCCGGAAGTTCGCCGCCGGCGCTACCATACTCGCCAAGAAATCTTCTGCCGGTCCTCTCTCCGAGAGCTTCCGCGACAGCCTCATCAAATCCCAAGATCCGATGCTTTGGCAAAGATCGACTAGAATACAATGGCGAAACACTTTTCATCCGAATCCAAAGAAGAGATGTGGAAGACGTCCCGTGCACAGATTTTAGTTGTAGATGATGACGCAGTGAGTCGCAAAATCCTAGCGCAACTGCTGGCGTCCGCAGGGTACGAGTGCCGCGAGTGCGAGGACGGGACCGAGGCATTAGAACTTATGCGCGCCCAGCAGCCTTCGCTTCTTCTTCTCGACTTCGAATTGCCCGGGCTAAACGGCGCTGAGGTGCTAAAAAGCCTTCGCTCGGATAGCGATCCGGCAATCGCGCAAATTCCCACGATTATGTTGACGGGGCACGGAAGCGAGGAAAGCGAAGTGCGTTGCTTACAATCCGGGGCTGATGATTTTGTGACCAAGCCAGTCAACGCTGCGGTGTTGCGGGCGCGAATTGAGACTCAGCTTCGGCTGCGCTCGATGCGGCGCCAATTAGAGCGGCAAAATGACGAGCTTGAAGAATGGCGTCGGAATCTGGAGCGCGATCTTGCTGCCGCGCAATTGACTCAGCAATCTCTCATTCCACAAAAGCCACCCACGATTGCAGGCTGGGAAGTCGCCGCTTGTTATCGACCTGTGATCCAAGTGGGTGGCGATATCTATGGTTGGCTGCGCATGAAAGATGGCAGGATCTTGTTTTGGATTGCCGATGGTACCGGCCACGGCGCCATCATGGCAGCGTCGAGCACGATGAACCCGCCAGGGTAATGGAAGCAGTGAACAACGATTTTCGGAGCATTTTTGGCGCGCGCTCTTTTATGACAGCTATGTGTGTCGCGGTCAATCCCGTGACCGGACGCGCGACTGTCGTGGGCGCAGGGCACCCTCCGGTCCTGATCGCGCGCCACGGCGGCGGCACAGGGTCGATCGCATCGGTCGCCCCTCCGCTGGGTTTGATCGAACACCCTGAATTTACAGAAACGACTATCGATCTTGACTCGGGCGACGCCTTTCTCCTTTATACAGACGGTTTGTTCGGCGCAGCAAGAGGCGAACGACTGCGCTTAACCCCAGAGCGCCTGGAGAAAATGCTCGATCACTCCGCGCCCAATGCCGAGGCGCTCCTCAGAGGTATATTAAATCAAGTGGTACCAGAAAACGGCAAAGATGCGTTGCCAGACGATCTGGCGGCGTTAGCCGTCCGCCGAATGGCTTAGTAAGATTTTTTTCGTTTCGCCAAAATTAGTATTGCCCTTACGCGAGTGAAACGGTAATCAACCTCTATGCCGAAAACCAAAA
>QHMQ01000018.1:9534-16974 GCA_003217835.1 Verrucomicrobiota bacterium | reverse complement strand
CGATGACGAAAGCCGAACGTTTCGCCACGCCGCCCATTCCGAGATTCAGTTGTGGCAGGAAGGAGTCGTACATCACGTCGTAAGCTTTTGCGATTTTGTGCTCGTAATCGCTGAGCAGCGGAACTGTGATCTTCTCTTTTTGCGCCCAGGCTTCTTGCGCAAACGGGTTATCGCCGCTGATTCCGTAAACGGCGGCATTTAGATTACTATAAGCAGAGAGACCGCTGCTGACATCGCACATTTCCGTCGTGCAAGTGCCGGTAAAGGCCATCGGAAAGAAAAGCAGCAGCGTATTTCGTTTTTCGAAGTTATCGCTCAGTTTGACCTGCTTCGGCCCATCGGCAGTCTTGGTCGAGAGTATAAAATCTGGCGCTTTGGTTCCAACTGCGAGTGGCATAATGAGTCCTCCGGTTTGAATTAAATGGCGGAATTCCAGTATAAGATCGACATCTACCCGGTCAAAAAGAAGATCGAGAAGCTTTGCAGGATTGAATCATTAAACGTGATTCGCTGAAATCTCATTACGAATCACGAGCAACGAACTCCGATGGAATTGTTTTGGTGGCTGATCACGATCGTCCTGTTCGCCGTCGGACTTATCTGGACCGTGCTGCCGGTATTTCCGGGAACGATCATCATTCTCGCGGGCGCGGTCATTCACCGAGTCATGCTTGGCCCGGAGAAAAGCATCGGTTGGTGGACCATAGTTGTCCTTGTTCTGCTAACGCTTACAACTTATGCGCTCGATTTTGTCAGCGGCTACTTCGGCGCAAAATATTTCGGCGCGACGAAATGGGGAATGTTCGGCGCTGTCCTTGGCGCGCTCACCGGTATCTTTTTCGGAATCGTCGGCTTGTTTGTCGGACCGGTTATTGGTGCGATCGCCGGAGAATTCATTGCCGGGAAAAGGATGATCGACGCTGGCCGGGCAGGCTGGGGGAGCCTGTTGGGAAATCTCGCCGGGATGATCGGCAAGCTCGCCATCGGGTTCGCCATGATCACGATTTTCTTCATGACTGTGCCAGCGCCATTTTGAGAGACGTGAAAAATTTTTCACTGTAGATTACGTGGATCACAGATCTAAAACTTAATTCGCTTATCCGTGCTTATTCGCCTAATTCGCGGTTCTCTTTTCTTCTTTCTCAGTTGTGATAAATTGAGCGCGATGGCAGATGATCGCTGGTGAGCCGCAGTGGCTTGCTGGAGGAAAGTCCGAACACCATACGGCGACATGCCGCGTAAAATACGCGGGCGCCGCGATTGCAAAATTGCGGTGACGGAAAGTGTCACAGAAAAGACACCGCCGGTTCTTTGGCAACAAAGGCACAGGCAAGGTTGAAAAGGCGAGGTAAGGGCTCACCGCTCGCGGAGTAATTTGCGAGGCACGAAAAACCCCATGCGGTGCAAGACAAAACAGAGGGAGGGCAGCCGGCCCGTTGATCCTCGGGTATCGTCGCATCACGATGCGCGCGCAAGCGCGTCGGGCGTTTAGTTCCGTGAAAATCGGAATTGGATGAGATAAATGATCATCGCGGCCTGAGTAATCAGACCGACAGAATTCGGCTTACCGCCGTCAAATATGAAGGGCGCTTTCGGAAACGAAGGCGCCCTTCGCTTTTTTTGTCAGGCCGCGGTTGGCCGGACGCTGGATTTTTTTCGCAACAGTGGAAGCACCTTTTCCACCAGCGCGTCCGCAGTGATGCCATGCTTCTTTCGCAGGATCGGCACGGCACCATGCTCGATGAATTGATCGGGCCATCCGATGCGCACGACTGGCGTGTTGATCATTTGCGAATGCAAATGCTCCATCACCGCACATCCGAAGCCGTTGTGCAAAACGTGATCTTCGATAGTGCAGACGACTTCGACGCCGCGTGCAAAAAATTCGAGCGTGCCGGTATCGAGCGGCTTGATCCAGCGCGGATTGATCAGTGCGACGGAAACGCCTTTCTCTTCCAGCTTGCGCGCGGCTTCTTCGGCTACTTCAAACATGTTGCCCAAGCCAAAGATCGCCACGTCGCGCCCGTGTTGTACGACTTCGGCCTTGCCGATCTCGAGAAGTTTGGGTTCAGCCTTGATTTGCGCACCGGTTCCGGAACCGCGCGGGTAGCGGACGGCGATCGGACCAGCGTTGTAGTGCGCCATCGTCCAGAGCATATCGACAAATTCATCTTCATTTTTCGGCTGCATGTGCACCCAATTCGGGATGTGACGCAGGTAACCAATGTCGAATAAACCATGATGCGTCGGGCCGTCGTCACCACTCAGTCCAGCGCGATCCATGCAAAGCCTGACGTTTAGTTTTTGGATCGCGATGTCGTGAATCGCCATATCGTAGGCGCGCTGAAAAAAGGTTGAATAGATCGTGAGAAACGGCGTTAAACCCTGTGTCGCCAATCCGCAGGCGAAGAGCGTAGCGTGCTCTTCGGCGATACCGACGTCGAAGTAACGAGTCGGATGCGCCTTGGCGAAATGCGAGAGGCCGGTCCCACTGGGCATCGCGGCGGTGACCGCAACGAGCTTCTGATTGTGCTCCGCGAATTTCGCGAGCGTCTTGCCGATGATTTCCGAATAGGTCGGCGTCGGCGTCGGCGCTGTCTCGCCGGTTTCCAGTTTGTATTTTCCTAGGCCATGAAATTTGTCCGGCTGTTTGATGGCCGGCTCATAGCCTTTGCCTTTCTTGGTAAGAATGTGGAGCAGAACTGGCTCATCCTGCGTTTTCAAAAACTCAAATGTCCGGATCAGCAGCGGGATATCGTGTCCATCGATCGGCCCGTAGTAACGCAATCCCAGTTCCTCGAAGATAACGCTCGGGACAATCAAGCCCTTTACGCCTTCTTCGACTTTATGCGCGAACTCAGCCACTGATTTGCCGGCGATCGCCCGGACGAAATCGCGCGCTTTGTCGTGCAAATGGGTAAACGTTGGACTCGTCGCAATGCTGTTTAAGTAATTTGCGATCGCACCTACATTTTTCGCGATCGACCATTCGTTATCGTTGAGCACGACTATGAAGCGCTTCGTATGCGCCTTGACGTTGTTGAGCGCCTCATAGCTAATGCCACAGGTAAACGCGGCGTCGCCCGCCACGACCACGATATTTTCGTTGGCTCCCTTTAAATCACGCCCGACCGCCATGCCGAGCCCCGCTGAGAGCGCTGTCCCCGCGTGACCGGCACCATAGCAATCATGCTCGCTTTCGGTTCGCAAAAGAAAACCATTGAGCCCGCCGTACTGCCGCATCGTGGAAAAGCGATCGAGACGCCCGGTAAATATCTTGTGGACATAACCCTGGTGACTTACGTCCATGACAAATCGGTCTCGCGGTGTGTTGAAAACGCGATGCAGCGCGATGGTCAGTTCGACTACGCCGAGATTCGGACCAAGATGCCCGCCAGTTTGCGAAAGGACTCTGATCAGCTCATCGCGAACTTCCTGCGCCAGTTGCGGCAGATCTTGTTCGCGCAGCGCTTTGATATCCGCGGGCGAACGGATCCCGTCGAGCAAGCGCGCGGGCGCAGCCGGCGGTCTGGAGCCCTCAGAAGAGTTTGATTTCATCATTTGTATTTTCGGTTTCAGCGACCACGCTGGCCGGTGCGGGCGGCTCCTGCGTTGGCTCGAAATCTTTCACCACCGTTTTCCCCGCGCTGTTGCGGGCAATGATTTCGATCTTTTGCTCGGCGTTAGCAAGTCGTTCCTGGCAAATTTTTACCAGGTTCATTCCCTCTTCATAGCGCACGATCAGATCTTCCAGCGGCAGCTTGCCCGATTCCATCTGCTCGACAATCGCTTCGAGCCGATCCATCGCACCCTCAAAGTTAGGCTCTGTCTCGCGCTGCTTCGGTTTGCTGCTCACGGGCAAACAAGGAATTAAGCACAGCGTCGCCGAAGGGAAAGCGGGAGTTGACGATCTTCGCCGTGCGGTGCGAATGCGGCTTGCGTGCTCGCGCCGATATCACTTAACTGCTGCGCATGGCGCATGCGCTCGATTTGATTTTGAAACAGGACGCGCGGCATCGAATCGTTATCGGGCTGGCGGCTGCGGCCGCCGTTTTCTTTTCTTTGCGCGGCCATGTGGATTTTCCAACTGACACGATTGCCACCTGGGACACGTTTGCCTTGTTTGTGCTTGTCCTGGCCTGGATAGTGATTTTGAAGACGCCGCAAACCAGGTTGCGCGCGCACGCCAAGGCACAGGATGTTAGCCAGCTGTTGATTTCTGTTTGCGTGGTTATCGCAGCGTCGGTGGCCTTGTTTGCGGTTGGCTTTGTCTTAGGCACCCACAAGACCGGCCCGCGCGCCGGCCCGCAAGCCGATCTGACCGTGCATTTGATCCTGACTCTCGGCACCGTGATTTTTTCCTGGATGCTTGTGCACACGGTCTTTGGGTTGCGGTACGCTCATATGTTTTATGGCGACAGCGATGATCCAACCTTGGCTCGACATGCCGGCGGTCTCGAATTTCCCGGCCAGCATCCGCCGAATTATTTTGATTTCGCCTACTTTTCGTTCGTCATCGGCATGACCTGTCAGGTCTCAGATGTCCAAATTACTTCGCGGAAGATGCGGCGACTAACGCTGCTGCACAGCGTGCTTTCCTTTGGATTTAATACCGTGATCCTTGCGCTGTTGATTAACACCGTCTCCAGCCTTCTCTAAGGCGTCACGCGACCACGCCTTCTTTGCAGCAAAGCGGGTCTTCATACTTGTGAGTTCACTTGTGTGACAACGAAAACTTACCGTGAATTACGCGGATCAAAACGGATTGGGGGAGCACAGGCTGCTAGCCTGCTGGTTTCGGCGGCTCGCCGAAACGAACTTTTCAGCATGTTATGATTTAGTTAGGTCGACCGAAGATCGACATCTTGATCAACTCTAAGATCCGATCGATCTCCAAAGCGGTGCCGAATTAAAGACTTGAAACTCGCCTGCGAATGCGGACTTACAACAAGATGCGAGAGCCTTACCATCTTCTGACGGAAGTTCAGAAGGTCTTGTGTCGAGCGGCGAAGAGGCGGTGGCGGGATAGAAACCGAGCCAAGCAGCGTGCTCTTACAAAGGCGTGGCAGCAAAAAAATAGGGATCGTATAAATAAGCAATATCGCGACCGATACGCTGCAAACCCTGAGCTGTATCGAGCGAAACTAAAATCCAAGCGGGAAAAGATGGGCGAGAAATATCGCGCGCAGATCAAGCGATCGCGAACAAAGACGCGTTCAACCGCAGAAGGAATGCTTTACCACCGGATGAGTCAGTCAGTTCGAAGTGCGCTGCGAGGTGCAAAACGAAAGTGCAAATGGGAAGATCTGCTGGGGTATTCTGTCGAAGAATTAAAGGCTCATCTCGAAGCACAGTTCACAGAAGGGATGACTTGGGACAAATTCTTTGGAGGAGGAATCGATATCGATCACGCCATTCCGCGCATAAACTTCAAGTACACCTCGCCAACCGACCCGCAATTCAAACAATGCTGGGCGCTTTCAAACCTTCGACCCATTTAGCCAAAAAAAAATTCAGTTTCAGGCGCGCACGCTCGATGGAATAGATTGAGACATGCTGTCTAGCCGGGCTTCGGCTCATTCGATTTGTATGTGATCTCTCCTTCGATGGTAAATGTGTAAAGACACGGTATTCGTGGATTGCGGCTCCGCTCGTTGCCATTGCAAACGCTGCTTTTATGGAACGTCACATCCACTCGGGAACAAGCCATTGCAATAACTGGCCAGATTCGGAATCGGCCGTTTTTGCATCTGGGATTCGAACATTCGACGTACTCCGGAACGGAAAATCCGAACTCGCGAAACGGCGTTCGAGGAGCGATGGCGCCTCGAACGGAAAACACTTTCACCCGGATGTCGGAAATCTCGGGAAACCGCTCAGCGAAGGATGTCATTGTGGACAAATAACCCCATGCTACCCGATTTGCTTCTTGTACGCGGCTGCGTCTTTCAACTGTTTGAGATCGTCGGCGTTGTCGATCTTGAGAACGAAAATCCAGCCCTGGCCGTAGGGTTCACGGTTGATCAAGCCCGGATCCGCTTCGAGCGCTTTGTTTATTTCGACGACAGTTCCTTTCACCGGCGCGTAAATGTCACTCGCGGCTTTCACCGATTCGACAACCGCGATCGCCTCTTTCGCATTGGCCTGCCGATCCATTTTTGGCAGCTCCACATAAACGACATCGGTCAGCTCAGATTGCGCGTGATCGGTGATTCCAATGCGAACGTTGTCGCCTTCGCGTTTAATCCATTCGTGGCTCTCGGTATAAAGCAAGTCGTCGGGAACATTCATGATTTTTTGTAGAGCGGTTTCTTCTCGATCGTGGCTGGAAACTTTTGGCCGCGAATCTCGATGTCGATTCTGGTTCCGATCTTCGCGTGCGGCGCGGACACGTATGCCATGCCGATGCCGTAATTCAAGCTTGGAGAAAGTGTGCCGCTCGTCACCTCGCCGACCCGTTCGCTGTTGTCGAAAACCGGATAATGCGGCCGTGGGGGCGGGCCTTTCGCCTGCATTCGAAACGCCACTAGATTTTCGGGTGAGCCGTTTTCTTTCGTCTTCGACACAACTTCGCGACCAATGAAATTTGGTTTCGTCAGATCGACAAAAAAACCAAGGCCGGCTTCGATTGGATTGCGTTCCGGCGAAAGATCGGAGCCGTTGAGCGGATAACAGACTTCAAGTCTTAATGTGTCGCGCGCGCCGAGACCGCATGGTCTGATTCCAAACGCTTTGCCTTTCTCAAGAGCAGCGTTCCAAAACTTCGCCGCATCTTCCGCTCGAAAGAAAACTTCCACACCATCTTCGCCGGTGTACCCGGTGCGTGCGACCGAAACGCTTGTTCCATCGAACGGAAGATCGACAATGTGATTTCGTCCCGGCGGATCGACATCTTTGCCAAAGAGCGTGCGAAACAGTTCCACCATGCGCGGTCCTTGAATGGCAACGCCGCCAAAACTCGCGCTGCGATCCTTTAGATCGACATCCTTTGCTCGATGTCGATCCAGCCAGGCGAAGTCTTGGTCCGTCCGCGCGGCATTCACGACGAGCAGAAACATCTGCCCCTCGATCCGATAAACGATCAAATCATCAATGATTCCTCCGCGTTCGTTCAGGAGAAAAGTGTACTGGCCGTGGCCGACTTCCAACTTGTCGATGTTGTTGGTGAGCATCGTGTTCAGCCATTCGGCAGCCGCCGGACCGGTGACGAGCAATTGTCCCATGTGCGAAATATCGAAGATGCCGACGTTGTTTCGCACGGCCTGATGTTCCTCGATGATGCTCGTGTACTGCACCGGCATGAGCCAGCCGCCGAACGGAATAATTTTTGCGCCGCGCCGCACATGCTCTTGATAGAGCGACGTGGTTTTTGGCGCGGTTTCACTCACGCGGGCAAGCTAGGCGTCGACAAAAAGCAGCGCAAGCGTCTCGCTTGCGCTA
>QHMQ01000018.1:0-9483 GCA_003217835.1 Verrucomicrobiota bacterium | reverse complement strand
TGATGCGAATCGTCGTGGGTCTCACCGCGCTGGTGTTTATGCTGGTGCGGCTGAATCCGGATTTTCGCTTCGTGCTCGATCTGGATCCGGCGCGCGTCCTCCATGGGGAAGTCTGGCGGCTGGTCACTTATATTTTTCTCCCGCAAACCGCCAGCTTCTTATGGATCATTCTTTTCCTTTGGTTTCTCTGGTTTATTGGCGACGGACTCGAACAGACGTGGGGGGCTTTTCGACTGACGCTCTATTTTTTTGTCGGAGTGATCGGCACGACCGCCGCCGCATTTTTCTTCGGTGCCAGATTTTCC
Organism: Verrucomicrobiota bacterium; assembly: GCA_003217835.1. Lineage (GTDB taxonomy): Bacteria > Verrucomicrobiota > Verrucomicrobiia > Chthoniobacterales > UBA10450 > Udaeobacter. The sequence goes on along the minus strand of QHMQ01000018.1, from coordinate 9,178 downwards.
AATTCAATGCTGTTCGCGTCGTTGTTTTACGCGTTTGCGCGGTTCTACCCCGATCAGGTGATTTACATTTTGTTTATCCTGCCGGTGAAAATCAAATGGCTCGCCTGGGTTTCGGCCGCCCTTTTGTTGTTCGGATTCTTCGTTAATTCAAATTCCTATCGCATGGCGCTGGTGGCCGCATTCATGAATTATCTGATCTTTTTTGGCCCGGAGATCATTTACGAGGCGCGGCACCGCGGGGAAGTCTCGGCGCGCCGCAAGCGTTTTGCACAGCAATCTCGCAGCGAGGCCGAACCACTTCATAAATGCGCGGTCTGCGGAGCGACAGAACTGAGTGATCCAAATCTCGACTTCCGCGTCGCGCGCGACGGCGAAGAATATTGTATCGCGCATTTGCCCCGCGCGGAAAGCCCGGCGCGTTAGGTAGGGGCGATTGACTCAATCGCCTCGCTACGCTTGACCGCAATTTCTTCGGGCGGAGACTAGCGCGATGACCGATAAGAACACGGCGCTCGTTCCCGAAGAAGGCTGGCATTGTCTGCACCTTTTTTATCGGATCGAGTACGGACAATGGCAATTGCTCAGTCGCGAGGAGCAGAATGCGGCGAAAACGAATCTTGCGTCGCTCGTTCAGGAAGTGCGGGCAATGGATTCGACGCAATTACTCACCCTCAGCATCGTAACGCCGAAAGCGGATCTCGGCTTTATGCTAATCACGCCGGATCTGCACAACGCTAATAAGTTCGACAAGCAATTATCTCTCTCGTTGGGCGCTGATGTCCTGACACCGGTATACAGCTATCTGTCGCTCACGGAGGAGAGCGAGTACATCACGACGGAGGAAGAATACGCGCAGACCGTCGAGAAGGAGCAAAACATCAAGCTGGATTCTGAGAAATTCGTGGAAGCAATGAATTCGTTTCGCGAGCGAATGAAACATTATCGGCAGGAGCGCGTTTATCCGACGCTACCCGATTGGCCGATGGTTTGCTTTTATAATATGAGCAAACGTCGCGGCGAGCAGCGCAATTGGTACGTGCTTCCGTATGAAGAGCGCCGCAAGTTAATGAAAGGTCATGCGAACGTAGGCCGTGAGTTCGCCGGAAAAATAAAACAGCTCATTACCGGTTCGACCGGTCTGGATGACGCGGAGTGGGGCGTGACGTTATTTGCGCGCGATACGTTTCAGATCAAAGCCATCGTTTACAAAATGCGTTTCGATCCGGTGAGCGCTGAGTACGCGGATTTCGGCGAATTTTACATCGCGATTCAACTGCCGCTCGACGAATTGTTCCGGCGATTGCAACTTTGACTCCTAAAGGATTCGCGAGCCTCGATTATTTCGTGATTGTCGATCCAACGGATGGGTGACAGAGCGGTCTATTGTGCACGCCTGGAAAGCGTGTGTGCCGAAAGGCACCCGGGGTTCGAATCCCCGCCCATCCGCCACGCGCGTGTTACGTGCAAGCAGATCAATTTTTCTTTACACGCGGCGATCAAGCACAGAAAGGTCCTGCCGTAATTTGACCATGCTGCCATTGGGCAGGACGCCCCGAAAGTTTACGCCTGGATAAATCATGCAATCGCGCCCCAGGACCGAGCCCGGATTAATAACGGCGTTGCAACCAATTTCTGTCCGGTCGCCGACGATCGCCCCAAATTTTGTGAGCCCGGTTGCGATATTGCCGTCCGGTGTTACGACCGCGATCTCGCTATGATCGAGCTTCACGTTTGAGAGAATCACGCCCGCGCCGAGATGAGCGTGGTACCCGAGAATTGAATCGCCCACGTAATTAAAGTGAGGTATCTGTGCTTCGTCGAAAAGAATGCAATTTTTGAATTCGCACGAGTTCCCCATCACCACGCCATCGCCAGCGATCACGTTCTCACGCACGTAACAGCCACTTCGGATATGGCAATTTTCGCCGATCCATGTCGGACCCTTTAACACCGCGCCTTGCTCGACGATTGTTCCCTTGCCCACAAAGACATGATTGCTGATGAACGGTTTTCCCACCAGTTCGCCCAGGACGCCTGGCCTCAAACGAAATTGCAAATAACTCGCGATTTGTTTGAGTGCATCCCAGACGTAATTCTGGTTCTCGAACAGTTTGGGGTGTGCCGTGTGTTCGAGGTTGAGAAATTCAGCAGGCGCAAACATTTGAATTAAGCGCCGGCGCGTCGCGTAATTTTCTGCCCATCCTTCGTATCGCGCGCTTCCCAGCCGAGCGCATTCAATTTGTCGCGCAATTCATCGCTTTTCCGGAAATCTTTTGCAAGCCTCGCTTGCGTGCGCGCCTCGGCCAGCTCCGCAACCTCACGCGGAAGGGGTCCTGCTTCCTCTTCAATAGCAAGCACGCTGTTTGCGCGCTGCCACCAGGTCAACCATGCATTAGCCGAGGAGGCATCGACTTCGTTTCGATCGATTGCGCGATTTGTTTTCCGAATCGATTCAAACAAGAAGCCAAGCGCTGCGGAAATGTTCAGGTCGTCATCGAGCGCTTCTTCGAATTCCTGGCCAGGCTGCATGTCGATCTCTCCCTTACCGAGCTTCCCCGCGGCGGTTTCGCGCAGTCGCACCAGCCAATCATCGATTCGGCCTAACGACTCGCGCGCTTCATTCATGCCGCCCCAGGTGAAATTGAGCGGAGCGCGATAATGCACGCGCATCAGGGCATAGTCACATCGGGCAGGGTGTAGAAGTTGCCGAGCGACTTCGACATTTTTTGATTGTCGACCAGTAGATGTGCGCAATGCAGCCAGTAACGAACAAATTTCTTGCCGGTACAGCCTTCGCTCTGCGCAATCTCGGCCTCGTGGTGAGGAAAGATGTTGTCAACCCCACCGCAGTGAATATCGATTTCGTCGCCAAGTAGCGCCGTTGCCATAGCGCTGCATTCAATGTGCCAGCCGGGGCGACCGGGTCCCCACGGCGAATCCCATTTCACATCGCCATCTTCTTCATCCCACGCTTTCCAGAGCGCGAAATCGCCGATGTGTTCCTTGTCGTATTCGTCATGCTTTACCCGTCCGGTCGATTGCAATTGCGTGAGATCGAAATGGGCGAGCTTTCCGTAATCGGGAAATTTGTTGATGCGAAAATAAACTGATTTGTCCTCCGCTTGATAAGCGAGGCCGCGTGAGATGAGGGTGGCGATCATCTCAATCATTTTATCGATGTAACGCTGATCGGTGGCGGCGGGAAACTCATCTGCCCGTTTGATCCGCAATGTTTCGATATCTTCGAAGAACGCTTCTTTAAATTGCACGGTAGATTCTGTGAGAGGAATTCCAGCCTCACGGGCGCCGCGAATCGTTTTGTCGTCAACGTCAGTGATGTTCATGACGCGATGCACTGTGTAACCGCGCAGCTCAAGGTGGCGCTGGAGCAAATCCTCGAAGACATACGCACGAAAATTTCCGATGTGCGCGCGGCTGTAGACCGTTGGGCCACAGGTGTAGATGTCGACCTTGCGTCCAGCGAGATCTCGCGGCTCGAAGTCCTCAAGTTGGCGCGAGTAGGTGTTAAAAAAGCGCAACGCCATGTCTATCTCGTTATGTCGAGTGGAGTCGGAATGACCAACCGCTCACTCCTGTTCAACGGTTGCAATCGCCATTGCCGCAATCCCTTCGCCGCGGCCGATCGTTCCAAGGCGTTCGTTTGTCGTCGCCTTGAGACTGACGCAAGAGCTGGACACTCCGATTGCGTTCGCAATCTGTTTTCGCATTGCGGAAATGTGAGGGGCGATCTTTGGCGCTTCAGCAACTACGGTTGCATCCATGTTCACAATACGCGTTTTGTGTTCGGTGAGCAGTGCAGCGACGCATTTCAAGATGTCGATGCTGCTAATGCCGCGGATTGATTCGTCTGTGTTTGGAAAATGTTGACCGATATCGCCCGCAGCAACCGCACCCAGCAGCGCATCGGCGATTGCGTGCGACAACACGTCGGCATCCGAATGTCCTTCAAGTCCATGCGTGTGTGTAATCTCGACTCCGCCGAGGATCAGTTTTCGTCCTTTCTCAAGGCGATGCACGTCATAGCCGATTCCACATCGAATCATTAGTCAGAGTTTTAGATCGATTACGCCATTCGAGGCGACAATTCTGTATTTGTCTTTCATGTCATCACGCGGCCGAAGATCGACAGTTCCGCCGGCGGTTTCAATCAAGAGCCACCCCGCGGCAATGTCCCAAAGACTGATTCCCTGTTCAATGTAAGCGTCAAGACGTCCGCAGGCGACATAGGCCATGTCGAGCGCCGCGCTGCCGAGCAAGCGGCATTTGCGCACGCGATGGATCATTCGTTGCAGTAGGGGCAGACCGGCCTCAATCGTGTCGTCGGTTTTGGAAAGTCCAACTGAGATGACCGCTTCAGCCAGGTCGGCGCGTTCGCTCACGCGAAAGTGATTGCCATTCAATCTAGGGGTTTCTCCTTTTTGTCCTGTCCACATCTCTTCCCGGATTGGATCGTAGATGACGCCGACCATGATCTCGCCCCGAAAGCGCAAAGCGATTGAGACGCAAAAATGCGGAATGCCGTAGAAATAATTCACGGTGCCATCGAGTGGATCGACAACCCATTGATGCTCGCTTGATTGATCGCCAACGATTCCTTCCTCGCCGTAAAGTGCGTGCTCCGGAAATTCTTTCAGAAGCAATTTTGTAATCAAATCCTGCGCCTGAACATCGATCTCCAGTTTAATGTCGTGCGCTTCAGCGGAGTTGACCCGCAAAGGGTGTTGAAAATTTTGGCGAAGCAGTTTGCCCGCGGCGCGGGCAGCTTTCTCTGCCGCGTCGAGATAATGCTTCATGACAAACCACTAATAGGATTCGGCTCTCTCTGCCAAACAATTTCCCAATGTGAAGTTTGAAAATCCATTCGCGCAAGATCGCCATCGCGATTTGCACGTCGGCCCAAAAAAACCGGGAGGAAAATTGAGTTCTCCTCCCGGGTTGAAGTTAGGGGTTGTGATCCCGAAAGCGTTCAGGATCGTTATCAAGCGTCGGGCCTTAATGCCTCTTTTTCTTCGCTGATTTTTTCTTCGCTGCTTTCTTTCTTTTCTTTGCCATCGACTATTCCCCCCTTTCAATCCGCAACGTGCGGAGTTGTGGGAATGACTTCACTTACAGTGAGTTCAGTAATCATCACATTTTTTTTGTCAAACATTATTCTTACATATTTGAAAATATTTTTACGAGCGCGCGCGCGATAATTTTCTTTGGCGCGCGCGGAATTTTTGTGATTTCGCCGTTTCGAAATAAAATTGTCACTTCATTTTCATCGCTTTCGATCCCTGAATCTGAGCTGCTCACATCGTTCGCCACGATGATGTCGCAATGTTTTGCGTGAAGTTTTTTTTGCGCGTTTGCTTGGAGATCATTTGTTTCTGCGGCGAAACCAACAACGAGAAATTGTCGATCTTTGTTTTGGAGCGATCCGAGGATGTCGCGGGTGAGAACCAACTCAAGGGAGAGATGTTGGTCACGTTTCTTTACTTTCGTCGTGGAAACTTTTTGCGGTTTGTAATCAGCAACCGCCGCGCACATGACGAGAGCGTCGCAATCGCGCACAGCTCGATGGACTGCGTTGTACATTTCATCGCTGGTCAAGATCGAGACAAAGTGCGCGCCTCGCGGTGGATCGAGATTCACTGGACCGGAAATCAAAACAACATCGTGTCCCGCTTCGAGGGCCGCTTCGGCGATGGCGTAGCCCATTTTTCCCGAGGAACGATTCGAGATGTAACGAACCGGATCGATCGGCTCGCGCGTCGGGCCGGCCGTGATAAGAAATCTCACGCGATCAAATTATCCTGACGCGCGAGCAGGAACTCGGCGCGAAACGCGATATCGTTCACCTTCCAAAGCCGGCCGAGGCCTTCGTAGCCACAAGCAAGCATTCCTTCTTCCGGCCCGATAAACTCGACGCCGCGCGATTTTAGTTTTTCCACATTCTCGGTTGTCGCAGGGTGCTGCCACATTTTTCCATTCATGGCGGGCGCGAGCAGAATCGGCGCGCGGGTGGCAAGCGCGATCGCCGCGAGCGGATGAAAAGCCAAACCATGGGCGAGCTCAGCAATAATGTGCGCTGTGGCCGGTGCGATAAGAAGCAGGTTCGCGCGATCAGCGAGTTCGATGTGGCCGGGCCGCCAATTTTCCTTCTCATCGAAGAAACTCGTCGTCACCGGATTTTTTGAAAGCGTCTGCAGAGTAAGCGACGAAATAAATTCAGTCGCGTCCTGTGTCATGACGACGAACACTTCATGTCCTTGTTTGACGAGCAAACTGGCGAGCTCGGCGGATTTATAAGCGGCGATTGATCCCGTTACTCCGAGGACTACTGATTTGGTGCCGGGTCGAATGCGCACGACTTTTCGCGCGCCAATCTTATCACTTCTGCGTTTGGCGTTTTTTTCCATGAAAGATCGGCAATTATTTTTGAATAAGACGCCGGCTCAAATAACCCTCCGCGCCCATGATGTGTCGGAACTTCTGCAAATCTTCCTCGACTGATCGACTGATGATAGTGTAGCGATAATCGCGCCATAATTCCATTTCGCGCGCGGCGGTGACGAGACGTGAATCAATCTGTCGTCTCGTTTCGGTTCCACGCTTCATCAGGCGCCGGCGCAACTCTTCGAGATCGGGCGGCATAATGAAAACATCGGTAAGGGCCTGGCGGACAAATGGGTCATCGCAGTTGCGAATGGCGGCTGCACCTTGTGTATCGATGTCGATCAAAACATCCACTCCATTCTTCAAATTTGTCACCACCGGTTTACGCAACGTTCCATAAAAGTCTCCGTGTACCTGGGCGTGCTCGAGAAAATCTCCGGCTTTCACTCTCGCGCGAAAATCGGCGTCGGAAAGAAATTGATAATCTTCGCCTTCAATTTCACCACCGCGCGGTGCTCGCGTCGTGCAAGAAACAGAATAAACAAAGTTCGGAGTCTGGCGAAGCGCCTCAACGAGCGTGGTCTTGCCCGCACCCGATGGCGCAGAAATGACAAAGAGAATTCCGTGCCGGCTGAACTGTTTACTCAAGATTTTGGACTTGCTCCCGAATCTTTTCCAGCTCCGCTTTGCAGGCGACGACGCGCTGTGAAATGGCGGCGTCATTTGCTTTTGTGCCAAGCGTATTTAGCTCGCGAAAAATTTCCTGCGTGATGAATTCAAGCGTGCGACCGACCGGCTCGTTTCTGCGGAGATGATGCGCGAATTGGGCAAGGTGACTTTCCAGGCGCGTCAATTCCTCGGAGACATCGGCGCGATCGGCGAAGAAGGAAATCTCTTTGAGTAAGCGTTCGTCGTCACTGGCAATCGGCAGACCCGCCTTTTGAATGCGATCAAGAAGCGACGAACGGTACCTTTTGATCACATCGGGGTGAAGCGCGCGGATTTCTTTGAGTTTTTTCCGCATCGCTTTCAGCCGATGAATCAAATCCTTGGCGAGATGTCTGCCTTCTCGCTCGCGCATTTTGATCAAATCCGCCAGCGCGGCGCGCAGCGCGCGATCGACTGCGGGCCATGCATCTTCGGCGTTTACCTCTTGCTCTGGAAAACGCATCACGCCTGGAGCTTGGAGGATGGTGCTGATCGTGATTTCGCCCGGGGCGTTCAATTCCTTTTGCAGTGAGCGCATCGCTTCGTGATAGGAGCGGGCGAGCTCCGTATCAAGGGCAAGGTGGCGCGCGCCGTTTGGGCCGTTGTGAAAAGTAATGACGACATTCATTCGACCGCGCGAAATATTTTCATTGATCGTTTGGCGAATGCGCGGCTCGAGCTCGGTCAGATCGCGCGGCAAATTGATCACGATGTCGCTCTGCTTTCGGTTTACCGAATTGAGTTCGACGCTAAATTTTGTCCCGTCGTGATGGATCTCGGCGCGGCCGTAGCCAGTCATGCTCCTCATATTTCAGGGTGCTTTATCATTAGAACCGCCGATAGAGCCGTGCGTTTGGCAGCGTTTGACCATTACTGGGAGAGGCTATGCATTCCATCCGAACTCCGCAAAGAAATTTGTGCTGATTGAAAAGTGAAATGCCCTCCATTATGCACGCGCTGTGAATTACTGGGAGCAGGAGCTTGTCGCGAGCGTGATCTTCGCGATCACCTACGTTCTCATCAGTGGGCGGCAGCTCAAAATTCTGCCGTTGAACCGTCCGGCCGCAGCGTTGCTCGGTGCTGTCTTGATGGTCGCAACCGGTGTTGTCACGCCTGAACGCGCTTATCGCGCAGTCAACTACGATACGATCATGCTGCTGCTGGCGATGATGCTTGTCTCGGCCTATCTATATCTCGCGCACTTTTTCGAATGGGCCGCGGATCTTGTCTTGCGGTTCTCTCGCACTCCGGGGCGGCTCTTGCTCTATCTGACGCTCAGATCGGGAATTCTCTCGGCGTTGCTGGTCAATGACACGATCTGTTTGATGCTCACGCCTCTGGTGATCGCGGTGATCCGGCGCGGGAAACTTCCTCTGCTGCCGTATCTCATCGCGCTCGCAACCAGCGCCAACATCGGCAGCGTCGCCACCCGGGTTGGCAATCCGCAAAACATGATTATTGGGCATTTTTCGCATATTCCCTTTTCGCAATTCTCGCGAACGCTTGCGCCGGCGGCGCTCATCGGACTGGTAATCAATTTCATCATTTTGCGTTTCGGTTTTCGGCGTGCGTTGCAAGCGGCGAGGATCGAACGCGAAATCCACATCGTCCCGAAACTCGACCGCGGTTTGTTTGCGATCGTTTGCATCGTGTTTTTGTCGATCTTTGCCTGCTTTGTCGCGGGGCTGAATCTGGCGTGGACAGCGCTCTCGGGCGCGGTCCTGGTGATGGTGCTCGCGCGCCGCGACACGCACGAAGTGCTCAAATTAATCGATTGGCACTTGCTCGTGTTCTTTGCAGCTTTGTTTGTTGTCGTTGACGGACTGAGCGATACCGGCCTGCCCGATGCCATTTATCGGCATCTGCAACCTGTCTTCGGATCAAGCGTGACAGCGCAGACCTGGAATCTGACATGGTTCTCGGCGGTCGGTTCGAATATTTTCTCGAACGTTCCATTTGTTCTCGTCGCGGGGAAGTGGATCGCGCGGTTTGCCGAGCCCGAGTTGATGTGGAAAGTGCTCGCGCTTGCCACGACCTTTGCTGGTAACCTGACAATCGTCGGATCAGTGGC
>QHMQ01000017.1 GCA_003217835.1 Verrucomicrobiota bacterium | reverse complement strand
CAACAAAGCAGGCGCGCTGATCGAACGGCAAGCTCTCTGGTGTTGCAGGCATGGCAATTGTCGATCCTACAATTGTCGATGTGTCATCCGCAAAAACCAATCGATGAATCGCGGCAATCCGTCTCTGAATGGCGTTGCTGGATTGTAACCGAGTAATTTTCTTGCTTTCGAAATGTCCGCACAGGTCAGCGGCATGTCTCCAGGTTGCTCAGGCAAACGATTGAGCTTTGCTTTTTTGCCAAGCGCTTTCTCAATTGCAGCGATCAAGTCCTTAAGCTGAATAGTCTCGCTCTCGCCGAGATTGAAGATGTCGAAAGGCGACCCGTCGTAGTCCAGCGCCGCCATCGTGCCTTGAATCACATCGTCGATGTAAGTGTAGTCGCGCCGCGTCGTGCCATCGCCGAATTGATCGATCGGCTGGCCGGCATAAATGCGTCGCGTGAACTGATGGATCGCCAGATCGGGCCGTTGCCGTGGACCGTAAACGGTGAAATAACGCAACGCGACCACGCGCATTTGATAAAGATGAGAGAACGTCGAACACAAAAACTCGCCAGCAATTTTTGTCGCGGCGTAAGGGCTAAGTGTCTGAGTGAGATGTTGATCTTCCGAGAATGGAACCGTTTTTGAAATGCCGTAAACGGATGAGCTCGACGCAAAGATGAATCGCTCAACCCCGGTTACGCGGGCAGCGTCGAGCAGATGCAAGGTACCGCTGACATTTGTGTCGTAATAAAGTTGGGGGTACTGAATCGATGGGCGAACACCGGCACGCGCGGCCAAATGCACAATCGTCTCAAATTTTTCACGATGAAATACGTTTCGCGCTGCGGCGCTGTCCCGAAGATCGACATGGTGAATGGCGGTATCTTTTGAAACCGCGGCGATGTTGTCGCGTTTGACTTGTGGATCGTAAAAATCGTTAAAGTCATCGAGGATGGCGACCTTGTGCCCAGCCGCGAGTAGTTTTTCGACCAGATGGGAGCCGATAAAACCAGCGCCGCCTGTGACAAGAATCCTCATTAACCACGAATAAACACCAATAGATAAAATGACGAAATCCGAATGACGAAATGACGAATCAATAACCAAGCTTAAATGATCGAACGGGACCGTCGCAGTTTGTTCGACATTTGTCATTTTGTCATTCCTTGGGACGTCGACATTCGTGCTTCGACGTTTCCATGCTTCAGTTCCGGTCACTTCGTGTCAATTCGCGGCTAATCAATGAAAAAATGGATCGCGCTGAGCATGACCGCCTTTGCCTATCTCCATTTCGAAATGCGCGAATTCATCACTCCGTTCATTGGCCCGGCTATCGCGAAGACACCCGCGGCTGGGTTGATCCCAGCGCATTCATTCAAGCGCATTGCGGCGCGGCGGATGATGACGTAGGCCGAACGCTGGCTCGTTAGGCAAATCGCACCGTTTCGACGGAAGCGATGCAACAGGTGGATTGGGCCGCTCGTCCGGCGATGCTAAAACATTTTGCGGCTCCGCCGCCACTTTCGGCAGGAGCCAAGGGCCGCTCAATTCACGATTAGAAATTCCGCCAGTGCGCCAGCAAGTAAATCCAATTGAGCGTGAACAAAGCAACCGTTAGATAACGCGCGACACTTTTTTCCCTGCGCGTAAAATTTGCCAGCCGCAAGCGCGGAACGCGTGTTACGAGAACGACGAATCCGTAGAGATTAAAGATCGACAATCCGCACAGAGCGACAAAGACGAGCGGATTCCATCGCAGAGCGGCGAGAAAATGTCCGTGAAAAAATTGAATGGCTGAACGCGTCATTCCGCACGTCACGCAGGGACGACCGGTAAGATCGTGAAACAGACAACGTGGCCACGGCAAACCGAGTGCAAACCAAATTGCCGCCACGGCCACCGAACCCAGCGAAACGCTCAGCCAGATAAGTTCGTGGTCGATCTCACCGGGAGCAAGCCGCCGAGAGCAAAGCTGCATCTTCCCAGGAATCAATGCTGCGATGCGTTCCAAGCGCCCAACCCGCCGAACATCATCGCGATGAGAAAAATAATGCCGCCGCAGCAAACAATCAAGGGCAACAGCACGGCGATCACGGCGCGGCCGGTGTCGGTTTCATGAGCACGCGCTAGTCCAATGCAATAAAGGACAATTTTCCAAATCCCAACGATGAATCCGCCACAGAACGGAATGACAAGAAGCGGGCTGGCCGATCCTTCCGCGAAGCAAACTACCCGGAACGTAGTCTCAAATGACTGCTTTGCGCCGCCGACAATCATCAGGCAGACGTGAAGAATTGCCGAGGCAACAAACATTCCAATCGCCACAAAGAGCGGTGTCAGGACCAAGAGGAAAATCCAGCCGAGGCCGCCGAAAAGATGTGCCACGGCGCCTTGCCTGTCCCCAAATGGTGTGAATAATCGAAGAGCAAAATTGTAAGTGACTGCAAATACCCCGCCGAAAGTTCCACCAATGACCGCGTAGAGAAGCGGCTCGCCCAGACCTCCCTCGCGTTTCATCGCGGTGAACGCGGCAACCGGTTTGCTCAATACCATCTGCAACGTTTCAATAAACGCGTTCAACAATCCTTTGGTTTGTCGCTCGTCCCATGGCAGTCCGCTGCGCGTCGGGGGAGTTTCTGATCCAGCGGGCGCAGGCGTGGTTGTCAATATCGCAGGTGGCGGTGGTGCTGATGGCGGTGGCGTTGGCGCGCCGCTTGGCATATCGGCCGCGAATTCGGAAAATTGTGAGAGCGACTGCCAACTGGCCATTCCTTCGCGCCAGCCGAGATCGGTTCCTGCAAAGCGTCCGGAGCGAAGCCCCGCGCGCACATCCTCTTCGGAAAATGTGCCGAGGCTCGTGCCGCCGCGATTAACGTGGATGGTTGCCATAATCTTCGCGTTTTAGTTAGCCGCAGCGGGAAAGTCAATGCGCGCTTCTCGCCAAATGGAGAACGTCCGCGCTCTCCTCGCCCACTAATTTGGGACACGACAGCGCGTGTCCCTCCAGTTAATCAAAACGATTCGTTGTGTCCGGCACGTCCAACGCACGCCAGAAATACCAAGCGGCCATGGAGCGATACGGACGCCATTTCTCGCCAAATTTCATCAGCTGTTTCGGAGTGGGAAGTTTTCTGCGGCCAAAGATTTTCGCGAAACCTTTGCGAACGCCGTAATCATCGACCGGCCAAACATCGGGCCGGCCAAGATCAAAAAGCAAAAGCATCTCCACCGTCCACCGACCAATGCCGCGAACCTCCGTGAGACGTACAATGATTTCCTCATCGCTCATTTGAGCGATCGCGCGAGCGGACGGAACCGTACCGTCGATCGTTTTCGCGGCGAGATCCTTGAGTGCCGCAATCTTACTGCGGGAAAGACCGGCCGCGCGAAAACTGTCATTTGGCGTTGCCAGAATTTTCTTCGGATCGAGATATTTCTGCCGCGGGTACAACGCGCGCACGCGGCCAAAGATGGTCGCCGCCGCTTTGCCGCTCAATTGCTGATAAGCGATTGATTCGGCCAGCGCGTCAAATGGACGGAGGGATTGCACTGGTTTGACGTTGTAACGGAGCGATCGCGCAATCAGCGCCGCTAACCGAGGATCGGTCGCGGCAAGATGTTGATGCGCGTGTTCGTGATTCATAAGTCCTCAATTAAAATGACGAAGCACGAATGTCGAATGACGAAAGAATGCCTAATGACGAAACACAAATCGCCAAGCGTGTAAACGACCTTTCGTCATTCGGGCTTTATAATTCCTTCGTCATTCGTCCATTCGTCATTCTGAACCTTTGTGATTCTCCCCATCGCCCTTGCCGATGGGAATCTTTTCGATCTTGTGATTTGCATGGAAACGCAACTCACTTGGTACGGCCAATCTGCCTTTAAAATCACGACGCCGGTTGGGAACGTGCTTCTTGTCGATCCGTGGCTGACGAATCCAGTTTTTGAGAGAGGCAAAGGCGAGGTCGCAGCGCTGAAGCGCGTCGATCTGATTTTGGTCACACATGGACATTCCGACCACGTCGGAAACGCGGTCGAGATCGCAAAACGCACGCGAGCGAAACTAGTCGCGACGTATGATCTTTCAGCGGCCATGACAACGGTGCTTGGCTATCCGACTGAGTTGGCCGACATGGAGACGACGGGACATTTCGGCGGCACGCTCAATCTGCTCGATCGCGAAGTAAGCGTGACATTCGTGCCGGCGTGGCACGGCGCTGGAGTGGAGAAGGGCGAAGACTCGCCGCTCTTCTATGGCGGAAACCCTAGCGGATTGATCATCGCGATCCGCGACGGTCCAACGTTTTATCACACGGGCGATACGGATTTATTTTCCGATATGGCGCTGGTTGCGCGTTACAAGAAGATCGACATCATGCTGGTTTGCATTGGGGATCATTTCACGATGGGGCCGGAGCGTGCGGCCGATGCGGTGAAGCTCATCGATCCGCGCACAGTCATCCCGATGCATTACGGAACCTTTCCGGTTTTGACGGGCACACCGGAAGCGTTCGATCGCGCATTAAAACAGCGCGACGTAAAAGCCGATCTGCGCGTGATGAAAATTGGTGAAACAATCAAGGTTTCGGAATAGTAAATTGCGATTGAACCGATTGGCTCGCCCAAGCGACGGATACAGCCAGCCGAGGCGATAAGGTCGAATTAACAAAACAATGCCGATTGGGAAAAATGGGAACGGATTGACACTGCTGGAACGCTTCATACCGGACGGTCTGTCCCATGCGGCAACGGCTTTCGTTGAATCGTTAAAGATCAATTCCATCTCGGAGAAGCTGGCTCGCGGCCGGCCCGTCGTGGTCAAGAGGCGAAACATTTACGGTGAGCGCGCCGCCGATCTAATAAATTTTTATTTTCGTCTGGCGGACATACCGATTCGTTTCTTGAGCAATGTGCGGGACTGGCGACGCTGGGAGGCCGGCTGTTTCCAGATGCTCAACGGCGACCGGTTTCGGGCGTCGGTCATCGACAAACAGACGGTTCGCCTGGACAAGCTACCGGGGCAAAGTCTTTGGGACCACATGAAACAGGGGACGTTGGCCCAACGCATGCTCGAAGCGGCTGGCCGCGAATATCGCCGCGCTCATCAGTTTTGGCGCGATGAATTTGGCGCACCGTGGTCCCACGCCGATGCGTCGATGACCAACGTGATTTATGACGAGAAGACGAACCGTGCGCGGTTGATCGATTTCGAGATCGTGCACGAGAAATCGTGGCCGGCCACGGCGCGGCACGCCAATGATTTACTGGTTTTTTTGGTCGATATGGTGGAAACCGTTCCGGCGCGGCAATGGCTTCCTTTTGCGAGTTCCTTTCTCAAGACCTACGCGGATCGAGAAGTGATTACCGAGTTAAAAAAGCAGCTTGTTGTCCCGAAAGGACTCGCACTGGTCTGGTGGAATGTTCGTACGAATTTCGCCAAGAGCACGAAGGTAAAACGGCGATTACGAGATTTGCGGAAGGCGATCGAGAAACTGGAGCTCTACCGAACCGTTGCGGCCAAACGAGTCCGCAAGAGACGGCGCGCCTCAATCACTTGCCAGGAAATGAGCCCCGGAATGCCAAGAGCGAGTTCGCGGACTCGTGCAATCAAGGAGAGCGCAAATGCTGCGTCGCCGGGAATACCAAGCAGATTGCCGACGATCAGGTAACCGCCTTCCTGCACTCCCAATGCGCCCGGAACAGGAAACATTGCCGAGCGGATCGTCAAAATCACACTTTGGAGAATCAGCGCGTTGATCAACGTCGCGTGCGAACCGATCGCGCGAAGCGCGATCCAGATTTCGCCCGAGCCAAGAACCAGCGAAATAGTCGTCCACAAACAGCACCCCACCACACCGCTTCGGCGCGCGTACAGTTTTCGAACTGTTTGATCCAGTGTGTCGCCGCTTTGCCCGAGCGAATGCCATTCCGGCGAATTAGCCAACTTTGAGATAATAACTCCGATAAAACGAAACATTCCCAGCCGCTGGACAATATAGAATCCGACAACGGCAAGGATCCCGATCAGCGCTCCAACTAAGGTCGGACCGACGAAGGTTCTGTGTCCGGTTACGCTGACAATCAGGCCTAAGCCAAGCAGCGTAAAAGCGATCTGTACGAAAACCCCCAGCGTAATGTCCGCGAGGACGCTTGCCGCGGCCATAGGTAGTGGCGTGCCGCTGATCGCTGCCAGTCGAGCGCGAACTATATCTCCGCCGACCGCGGCGGAAGGCACCAGTGTGCTAACCGATTCCCCCACCCAGCGCATCCAAAGCAGTTGCAGTAGCGCCGGACGTTCGGATTTTGGAAAAAGAACCCACCATGCAAGCGCATCGAGAAATACCGGCACCGCGAAATGGAATGCCACCACCGCAGCAATGGCCCAGCCTGCTGCAGCGAAGGCTGCGCCGACTTGGGGTAGTCCTTGCCGGATGAGCAGGATTGTGAAGAGCGCAGCCCCAGCGAGGCCAAGCAACCATACGGTTACGTGTATTTTGCCCAATGCTTTCATCCGTTCTCCGAGACAATTCGGGCGCGCGTGAGAAGTTGCGCCTACGCGCAGGCGAAAGGCAGCGCTCGCCCAAACCTGCGTCGAGCGGCGGTTGATCAGCTCAGGAGACTTTGCGCGGCTTGTTCTGTCTCTTCGACGCGCACCAAGGCGGGTTCGCTAACAAGGGGCACGCCAGGGGCCAGGACCACGCTTCGCCGCATCGGCTTACCGGCAAACAGACAAAACGCCAACCACAGAATACCGAACACGATTGCTGCCAAAACGTCGGTCAAAAAATGCGCGCCCAAAGCGATGCGGCTGAATCCCACCAAGGCGATCAGCAATGCCGCGCTAGCAACTGTCAGCCTCCGCCAGTGGCGCGCCTTCATTGCCGGCAGGATGAAAAGAGCGAGCTGCCCGTAAAGCAAAGTGGCTCCGATGGTATGGCCGCTCGCAAAACTGTAGCCGGACCAATCGACGAACGGCCCGTCAACAAATGGACGATGTCGATGGACGAGCTGCTTGAGCAGCTCGTTGAGCAGCATACCGCCCGGCACGGCCACAATCAATGTAACGAGCGACGGCCACCACTTTTTCCAGACAAAAAATAACACCGCGAAAAATAACACGACTCCAATCCACTCGCTTGAACCGAATTCGGTTAAGGCCCGCAGCACGCTGACAAATGTGCGCGTCAAATGCGCGTGGAACCATCCCGCAACTTCATGATCGGGCCCGGCAAGGGGGTTGACCATGGCGAAGGCCACGTAATTCTGGGGGAGAATGAGGGGGTTTGTCACAAAAAAGCCAGTGAACCTAGTGCCCGAAAACAGGCAAATTCGCAATCGAACTGAAACCCCAATCCGGCTATGGTGAACCCTGTCGATACGCATCGTTGCATCCAAGTGCAACAGCCGCTAGAAAAAGGAAAGTGAACCGCCTGTACTCCGGCGAAAATTAGGAACTTCGTTTGGCAGTTGCAGCTTCGATGAACCGCGTGAAGATGTGCGCGCCCTGAACTTGCTTACGAATTCACGCAGCGCTCGCGAGCGCCGTTTTTTGGCGTGAAACGTGTCGCGGCAAAAAAAAAGCTGGCTCGGAATCGCCTCCAAGCCAGCTCAGTGGATTTTATATCCTATGTCAGCTTAGTACCCATTGCGGTAGTAATGGTGACGATGGTGGCGGTAATAAACCCGGTGCCCACCGGACCAGTAGAATGAAGGTCCCCCATAATAGCCATAGTACGGATATGGTCGAGAGTATCCATACGGGTAATAGCCGTATCCGTAACCCGGATAGCCATAATAGCCGCCCCCAATTCCGACCGAAATCTGAGCGTCAGAACGCTGCACGGGAACGAAAGCCAATCCACTTACCATCAATGCAATTAAGAGAAGCTTTTTCATATATTTTCCCTTCTAGTTTGTTGTTTTGCGAGGGATGGAAGCTCCTGCTAGGCATTTCCTGGACGCTTTAGAATAGGCGTCTCCCTCTAAATAAGTAATCGGATGCAGACAGTCGCGCGGTTGCCAAAAAGGGCCAAAAACGAGAGCGGATTCTGCCCGGGATCTGACTCTCAAGTTCGAGAAACGCTGTTAGCTTTTCGTCAGGCTAATGATAAATCGCTTTCCATTGTCGCATGCAGATGGGCGGCCCCATTTCAAAATAACTTCAGTGTGTCTGCCACGACACCCTGCCGTGGCTTATCTCTTTCTCGTTAGGTCGTCTCGCCCGCCCGATGGACAGCGGATCGCAGCTTGCTAGGACAAGGGGCTTATGAACATTGCCGGACTTCGTTCGATTGGCTCCGCGGTGCTGCTTGTTTTGCTCGCCGGAGCTGGCTGTAATCGGCCCAAACGAGCGTCGTCAGAGTCGAGCGCCGCGCCGACACCCCAGGGGGTCCGCGCGAGCGTCACTGCGCACGCGCCAGATGCATTCTACGATCCGCCGTCGGACCTGCCGCACCAGCCTGGCGCATTACTGCGGAGCGAGCCGCTCAAAGACGTGATACTGCCAGCCGGCATGCGAGGCTGGCGCATCCTTTATGCAACCACTGTGGACGACAGCACGCCAGCGACGGCGGTTGCGACCGTGTTCGCGCCGACCGATCCTCCCGCAGGCCCACGTCCTGTCATCATATGGGAGCACAGCACGACGGGCTTGCTGCAGAAATGCATGCCGTCGCTTGTGTCGGCGCCAACCGCGGGCATCCCCGGGCGCGACCGGATCGTGATGGCTGGCTGGGTCGTGGTCGCGACAGATTACTCCTTCGCAGAGAAGGGGGGCCCGCATCCGTACCTGATCGGCGAAGGCGAAGCGCGTGCGGCGCTCGATTCGGTCCGTGCCGCGCGGCAGATGTCCGAGCTTACGCTCGACAAACGCATGGTGGTGTGGGGTTACTCGCAGGGGGGGCACGCGGCGCTTTGGACCGGCATTGTCGGGCCGCGCTACGCGCCGGACCTCGAAATCCTCGGCGTGGCGGCAATCGCACCGGCCGCGAACATTAAGAACATTCTCGCGATGAACGTCGCGGTGGACAAGC
>QHMQ01000016.1 GCA_003217835.1 Verrucomicrobiota bacterium | reverse complement strand
GCGCCTATCTGAATGTACCCCCTCGCAACGAGGAGTTCAACACCGCCATTGGTTCGGGAGCGCTCTATAGCAACACCCACCGGTGCCCACAACAGCGCATTGGGCGCTTCTGCCGGCGCCAACATCACGGGGAATTGGAACATTGACATCGAAAACGAAGGTGGTAGTGGCGAGTCCAACACCATCCGCATCGGCGAGCCAGCAAAACCCGTCGGACCTAATACTATGGTGGAACAATTGAGAACATTTATCGCCGGCATTCGGGGAGTAACAACGGGAAATGCGAATGCCGTACCAGTGGTGATCGATTCCGACGGCCAGCCGGGTACGGTCAGTTCTTCGCGGCGGTTCAAGGACGAGATCAAACCCATGAACAAGGCAAGCGAAACCATCCTGGCACTCAAGCCGGTGACGTTTCACTACAAAAGTGACAGCACAGGCACACCGCAATTTGGTTTGATCGCCGAGGAAGTCGCGAAGGTGAATCCTAACCTGGTCGTGCGCGACGCTGACGGCCAGATCTACACAGTGCGCTACGAGGCGGTGAACGCAATGTTGCTCAACGAGTTCCTCAAAGAGCACCGCACTGTGCAGGAACTCAAGTCCACCGCGACAACCCAGGAAGCGATCATCACCCAACTAAAGTCTGCGATCGCGCAACAGCAGAATGACTTCGTAGCAACTACGGCCGAGCAACAAAAGTAATTCGATTCGAAGATCGGGCACCAGCAAAACGAAATTGAAGCGCTTACTGCGGGCCTGCAGAAAGTGAACGCGCAGCTTGAGGCAAACAAACCTTCACCGCAAATAGTTGTAAGCGATCAGTAAACCACTTTGATGTAGCGGCGCTTGTCTCGACTCGAGAAAGCTTTCGGAGTCAGCGCCGGAGCAAAACAAAACAGGCGTTTGATACAAACGCCTCTACATTTTACGCGGCTGAAACCGGTGGAGCAGTCTCGGGTTTTCGCGTCTCTGCCATCACATCCGGACGCAAAGGTTCCTCGCGTGGCACAGCCGTCTTCGACCGGTGCTTTGGATAGGCGATTCGGCTGTGCAACATCATCATGAGTGTGAAGCGGAAGCGTTCGGCAATCACTTTGAGCTCGGCGAGAGTTAGATCGCATTCGTCCAATTGTCGATCCATGATCCGCTCCTCGATGAGCTCATTCACGAGCGATTCGATCTTTTGCGGCGTCGGTTTTTCCAAACTGCGGGAGGCGCTTTCCACCATATCGGCCAGACTGACGATAGCGCTTTCTTTCGTCTGCGGTTTGGGTCCGCTGTAACGAAAACTCTCCTCCCGCACATCGGGGATATCGTCTTCGCGCAGTTTCATGATTTTTCCGCCGGCGCGCGCGTCTTCATGCTGTTGAAGGGCGCGTTGATAAAAATAATAAACAAGTGAGGTGCCGTGATGTTCCTGAATAATGTCGATGATGCGTTGATGGAGTTTATACTTCAGCGCGAGATCAACCCCTTCTTTAACATGCGCGATGATAATCAACGCGCTCATGGTCGGGGCGAGATCATCGTGCGGGTTGCGCTCGAAGCTCATGTTTTCGGTGAAGTATTCCGGTTTAATCAATTTGCCAACATCATGAAAATATGAACAGACGCGGCAAAGCGTCGCGTTCGCACCGACGGCTTCCGCGGCCGCTTCAGCCAGATTGGCTACGACCAAGCTGTGATGATAGGTGCCCGGCGCCTCGATCGTCATCCGGCGCAGCAACGGATGGTTAAGATCGGAAGCTTCCAGCCAGGAAATATCAGTCGTGATCCCAAACAGCTGCTCGAGCATCGGTAACACGCCGCCAACCAGCGTAGCGGTCAACATTCCATTACCGATAGCCAGCGCGCTCTGGAAGCCGATCATCCCCCAATCATTTGCGACTGGCGAAAACAGATTGATCGGACCGATCAGACCAAACGTGAGCGATAGCAACCAGATCGCGAGCCCAACTCCGATGCCTGCGCGGATTAACTTGCTGCGTCGCCGGACCTGTAGCGTGAGAGAGACTGCGGTGAATCCGCTGATCAGACTGGTCACCAGGAGAGGCGCGTCGATCGGACCAAAGAGGACGCTGCTCCAAAGGCTCGCAAAAAATGCCGCGTAAAGTCCGTGCTGACGCCCGAGCAACACACTTAGCACAAGTGCAGCGAAGGCATAAGGCGTGATTAACCCGGCCATCTCTGGCGTAAGGAGCCGGTAACTGCCACTGTTGCAGATCACCAACAAGAGCTTCGTGACCACGAGTTGCACCAGAATGACGCCGAAAATCAACAGAATCCGCGAGCTTCGCGAAAAACTCTTTGGTTGATTGATCCAGAGCTGAGTAATGGCGGTCGCCAAGACCAGCAATGCGATTACGAAATTCTTTGTCGGTTCCGGTTGTTGACCGCTGAAAACGAGAAGGGCCAGGCCAGCAGCGAAGATTGCGAAGATCAGCGCTTTGCTATGCGGCGCGTATTCGAGATGGCGCATCAATTCGCTTCGCAGCCGTCGCCGGCGAGTTTTTCGTGTGGCCAGTCCGCGTCTGATGAGGCGTCCGCGTTTTAGGAAATTGAACATGACCTTTACTTACGTGAGGCCGGTGCAGGTGATCGATGCTGCTGGTAAGCACTGATAATGGAGCGCACCAGTTCATGCCGCACCACGTCGCGCTCCGTGAAATATACAGTCGCGATTCCGGGAACAGTTTTCAAGGCCTGCAATGCCTCAACCACACCAGAGCGCTTGTTCGCTGGGAGATCGATTTGCGTTACATCCCCGGTGATCACGCACTTGGAATGAGGACCGATGCGGGTCAGCATCATGAACATTTGCTCGGTCGTCGTGTTTTGGGCCTCATCGAGAATGACAAAGGCGTGATTCAAGGTGCGGCCACGCATGTAGGCGAGCGGCGCGACTTCGATGATTTGCCGCGCCAACGAGCGCTCAATCTCCTCCGGCTCGAGCATATCGCGCAACGCATCATAAAGCGGTCGCAAGTACGGCATGATCTTTTGTTCAAGTTCTCCTGGGAGAAATCCCAGAGCTTCGCCGGCTTCCACGGCGGGTCTCGTCAAAATGATGCGCGTGACCTGTTCCTTTCTTAAGGCGGCCACGGCCATCGCTACCGCAAGGTAAGTTTTGCCGGTGCCAGCCGGTCCGATTCCAAAAACGATGTCGTGTTTCTGAATTGCTTCGACATAATTGCGTTGCCCGCCGGATCGCGCGATGATCGGCGACTTGCGCGGCGAAGTCACAATCTTGATCGAGGCCAGATCGCCGAGATCTTCTTCGCGCGCTTCGTTCACGGAATTCAGAGCATAATTAAATTCGTGTTTTTGAATGTCGACACCTTTTTGACGCGCCTTCTCGAGTTGATCGAAGACATGCTGCGCTTTGTCGACTCGGCTCGGTTCCCCCTCCAATTTCACCCAACCTTCCCGAGTGGTTACCTTCACTCCGAGGGAATCTTCGAGACTTTTCAAGAGCTTAAGATCGTTTGCATAGAGCGATTGCAAGGCGCGCGGACTCTCAAACTGCAAAGTACGCGTTTCAATCATTAATCAGAGTGGCATTGGCATTGGCCAATGAAGACACCGGCTGGAAGGCCTTATGCCACATCTCTCTTATCGGAAACCATACACCAGCGCCCAATGGGTCCGTTCCTCTGGCGATTCTTCGATGTTAACGATTACAAAATAGCTGCCGGTTGTTTTTGGAATGACGTGGGCGGCCGCGAAGTGACCCTTTTGCCATCCATCTGGCTCTTCAGCGAGCTTTCCGTCGGAATCATAAATATGCACGGAAATTTTCGCCCGTTCCACCTCCGTGCCCAACCAGAACCAGTATTCGTTGCCCTTAAATAATTGCTGCCGCACCGCTTTTTTCTCTCCCGAACCGAGGTCGCCTCCCCAGTAATCTTCACGCACCTGAAAACCCTCTTTCACGTAAGGTTCCGCAGCTTGAAGAGCAAATGACTGCGCGTCATCAACCGAAGCAAAAACCGTCGGATGCAGCACGATTAGCGCTGCCAGCAGAGAGCTTCCGCGTAAGAGAACTTTCACCGAGGCATTCATCAACGGTTGTTAATCTCTGGTGGTGATGCCGCCGCCCAGCCGGGTCGTGATCTCATTGATTTTCTTCACCGATTCCGGAGGAATTCGTGCCTTGCCCACGTCGATTAAAGGCTTCACCTGGCCAAGAGCGTTCTCAATTTCGCGGATGATTGGGACGTTAAATTCAGGCATCGCCTGCAGTCTGGTTTGAAAATATGAAAGCAGGTCCGGTTGATGCAGCAGCTCGGCGCCATCGGCGGAAAAATGCTTAGACACAACTGATGTCAACACTTCCGTGCCGCGCAACCAACCGCCCAAGCTAACGAGCTGCGACAGTTTTTCGTCATGCACTTCGTTCATCGCCTGCTGCACGCTATTCTGTGTCCGATCGAGTTCCTGTCGCACACCGTCCCAATTTCGCTTGTCGGCTGCTTCGATGATGGCTTTAGCGTGCGGCGTAATTGAATTCCCCACGCCAATTCCCTTGGCCAGTGTCAGGACGCGTTGCCCGATTTCCTTTACCGTCGGTGCATCTTCCGCTTGCACCGCAATGAAACCATCAGCAATCACTGTCCCAAGCAAAAGGGCGATGCGCGGCCGTTCGGTAAAATTCGTTCCCTTATCGCTGCGGACGTGTTCCTTCCAGTTTACCGCGCCCAGCTTGTTCAGGGCGCCGAAGATTTCATTCGGCAGCGGAACGACTACATCTTCCACCGTTTTCGACAATTGTTTGATATCGATATGCTGCGGGACTTGGGCGCCCTGAGCGCACAGGATCAGGCCACTCGCGGCGATTGCACTTAGCTTCAAATATTTAGGGAACGGAATCATTGGGAGCTTCGACTGTTGATTTCGTGTTCGTATTCAGGATTAATGGAAGCAACCTTAAGCAGAACCCACGCTGGGCACAATCCCGACCTCCAATATTTTGACTCCCCTGAATCGAACTAATTCTCTCCCTCGGCGGCATCGCCATTCACATTTTTTATGAAATTGACACGGCTTCAGCAGATTCTCGACCGCGCGCCCTCCAAGCGAATAATCGTGATTGGCGATTTGATGCTGGACGAATTCGTTTGGGGAAAAGTGGCACGCATCTCGCCGGAGGCGCCCGTACCGGTGGTTGAGGTAACCGGCGAGTCATTTTTTCCGGGAGGCGCCGCCAATGTTGCGCGCAATCTCCGCGAGTTTATCGATCGCGTCGCGGTTGTCGGCTTGTTCGGAAAAGACCGCAGTGGCCGACAGCTTCGCGATTTGCTGGCTGATAAAAAGATCGATATCTCCAATGCGATCGAGGACGAGGCGTTTTGCACCATCGTCAAAACCCGCATCATCGCCCGCCATCAGCAAGTCGTTCGTGTTGATCGCGAGCAGCTTGTCGGCCCGTCGCCTGCCCAAATTGAAAGAGTCGTCGCTGCGATTCGAGATAAACTTCCGGAAACCGACGCGATCATCTTTGAAGATTATGGTAAAGGCTTCCTGACAACTGATCTCGTTACACCAATTGCATGCGACGCGCGCGCCGCCGCTAAGATCGTAGCGGCTGATCCGAATCCTGGACATTCTGTCGATTGGCGCGGAATGACGGTAGTGAAACCGAATCGTACCGAAGCCTTTCTCGCGGCTGGCATTCCCTGGCGCGATCCGGATGAATCGCCAGCGGACGATGTCGATCTTAGGCGCGCGGGCGAAACCCTACTCAAAAAATGGGAGACGAAGTATCTCCTCGTCACGCTCGGCGAACACGGCATGATGCTTTTCCAAGGGAATAAAGCGCCGCACTATATCCCGACCAAGGAACGCCAGGTCTTCGATGTTTCAGGCGCGGGCGATACCGCGATTGCGCTTTTTACGCTCGCGCTCGCTTGCGAGGGAACGCCGAGTGAAGCCGCCGAAATCGCCAATCACGGAAGCGCCATTGTCGTTAGCAAACTTGGGACAGCGACTGTGACCAGAGATGAACTTGTCTCAAGTTTTCGCGAGGAGCCCGAGCGTGGCTGACAAATTGTTCCCCGCCGTCTTTGTCGACCGCGACGGGACCATCATGCAGGATGCCGATTATTGTTCGAATCCGAAACAGGTTCGGATTTTTCCCGGCGTCCCGGAAGCATTAGGCCGATTGAAAGCCGCGGGCTTCAAACTCATTATCATCACGAACCAAAGCGGGATCGGACGCGGACTTATCACGATGGACCAGTATCGCGCGGTCGAGGAGAAGGTGCTCCGTGAGCTCGGACCGGATCTAATTGAGGCAACTTATTTTTGTCCCGATGTTCCCGGCCAGCATTCCAGTTGGCGCAAACCGGCGCCGGGAATGATCTTGCAAGCCAGCCGAGAGCATCGGATCGATCGGTCCCGTTCGTTTTTTATTGGTGACAAAGAGATCGACGCGGAGTGCGGTCGTAACGCCGGCGCACGCACAATTCGTGTTCAGACTGGATTCGATCGCGACACGACTGGCACCGTCGCGGATTGGGTCACTCCTGACCTGGCTGCAGCTGCGAAGATAATTGTCGATCTTGCAAATGAATAAGGCAGCCGGAATTATTCCCGCGCGCTTTGGATCCACGCGTTTTCCGGGTAAACCATTGTATCTCATTGCTGGAAAGCCACTTCTCCGCCACGTTTGGGAACGTTGCCGACGCGCCAAAAAATTGGATTCTCTTATCATCGCGACCGACGATATGCGCATCGCAAATGCGGCGTTTGGCTGGGGCGCACAAATCGCGCTGACCTCGCCGCGTCATCAAAGCGGGACCGATCGAATCGCGGAAGTCGCCCGCAAAGCGAAACAATTCGCGTTCATAATTAATATTCAAGGCGACGAGCCGTTAGTCGATCCGCGCTTGATCGACAGACTCGTTGAAAAACTGCGATCGGATCGCAAAATCGACATCGTCACGGCAGCACATCCGTTCGACGATCCCGCGGAAGCGTCTTCCCCGCACCAGGTGAAGGTTGTTGTCGATCTTATGGGGCGCGCCCTCTATTTTTCTCGCGCTGCGATTCCGTTCCTACGCCAACTTTCACGCAAAAATTATCTTCGTCATCAGGGTATCTACGGATTTCGCCGCGAGACGCTGCTACAATTTGTAAAATGGAAGCCGACGGCTCTGGAGCACGCGGAATCGCTCGAGCAATTGCGCGCGCTTGAAAAAGGTGTAAAGGTTCATGTGCTCGTCACGAAACATGGATCGCCCGGCGTGGACACGCCCGAGGACGCATTAGCGCTGGAGCAAAAACTCGCTCGCGCCAAAGGGAGCACGCTCTCATGAAATACATTTTCATCACCGGCGGCGTG
>QHMQ01000015.1 GCA_003217835.1 Verrucomicrobiota bacterium | reverse complement strand
AAACTGTAATAGCTTGAGCCACCCCAGCGGTGCTCGATCACGATGTACTTCCCATAATTCGAGTAGCCGGGCACGAGGTTCGTGTGCACGACCTTGCCGTCCGCGATGGCACGCACTTCATCGAGCGGTTCGCCGCGCGCATCGCGCTGCAGCGATTTGATGTCCACTCCTTCGTGGAAACGCGTGTAAAAGATGCCTGCCGATGTCTCAATGGGGTCACGCACAAACCCGTATTGCCCACCCTCCCACGGGCTCGACTTAACTCCTTTAAAATCCCGCTCGATATATTGGTAAAATGCGGGCCCGCCGCCCGAGAAAAGAGCGTCATTGTCCGTCGGCAGCGCTAGGTCGAGCGTTTGATGTTGCATCTGCGCTATCAGGGTGGAACGAATCAGCAAAAGCGCGAGTGTCGCGGCAATGAAATGAATCTTTACATTCGGACGCAACCCGGAACGGCAAAAGCTGAATGAACAAACAGTTCTTCGCATCGAACATGATTGGCTAAAAGCATTGACTGAACGTGATCGCGCAGCGCTCGACCCCGTTCTCGCCGATGACTTCATGAACTCCACGTGGAAGGGAGAACTGCTCGACAAGCGGCAAATGCTCGAAGGACTGGCCAAGCCTGTTAGATACTGTCACCGCTTGGATGATTTGAAAGTTAATCTTTATCAAAAGACTGCGATTGTAAGGGGCATAAACATCGTAACTGATCAAACCGGTCATATCCTGACGAGAATTCGCTTCACTGACGTTTTCATTTATCCTGACGGCCGGTGGCAGGCGGTCGCCGCACAAGAGACCGAGATTAAGACTCGATGAAATCCAGTGGCCGACATGTTCAACGTTTTGTCTTTCCGAGCAACCGCCACTCTTTTTTCATCGATTCAATATCGGCCGCAGTCAGTCCGGAAGCGATATAGATTTTTCCGTCGGACACGCGCTTATCGATTGCAAGCTCCGTGATTGGCCGCCCATTGATGAATACAAAAAGATAACTGCCCCGGCGCTCGATGCTTAAGGTGTCGAGCGCAATCCTCCCGTGCTCATCGAGTTGAAAGAGCGCACCATAAGTTCCGTTTGCCGCCGGATACGGGTAAAACGCGATAACGTCCTGCTCCGAGATGCGGGGTATCTTTTCGATCGCAACATCTTTCCCGGAGAGCTTGGCGCGTACGGCTGTTGAAAAGACCTCGGTATCTTGCGGATTCCCCTGTGCATGGACGCGGAAAATGCAATGTCGCTCTTTCGCAAAGCCAACCGGCAGCGCGACGAGCAGCCAAAGCCAGAGCGCACAGAAAGCCTTCATGTCGATTGATAAAGGGTTTGACAGGATTTGCAACGTTTGCTGTTTAACCCGCTCATGAGACGACGCGTTGTTTTGCTCCTTCTAGTGTCCGCGATCGTGGGACGTAGCTTGGGCCAGGAAGCCGCGCCTACTGCGACACCGCACAGACGCGGCTGGTTGAGCCGCATGCTCCATCCGTTTTCTCCCGAAGCAGTCCCGCAATACAAGGATCCAAGATTACGCGGTCTCGCACTCGACTTACAAATAACGCCACAGACGATAAAACTCTCGGAGGTCCGCCAGCTCGGGATCAAGGCGACGTTGACGAATGAATCGAAGCGTCCCGTTACACTCGAATTTGTGACAAACCAGCGAATCGAAATTTATTTAAGGAACTCCGCTGGGGAAATCCTGACGAAATGGTCCGACAATCACGCGATTGCAGAAAAACCGGGAACGGTTTTGATTAATCCCCAAGAGCACGTCGAATATAACGAGACGATTGCGGCGCGCGATCTCACGCCGAATAAAGTTTTTATCGCTGAGGTTTTCTTTCCAAAATATCCGGAGCTGCGAATCCAGCAAAAATTTCTGGCCGTGCCATAGGTAGGGACGGATCGCTGTGCCGTCGGCTTCGAGGTCGTGGTGCGTGTATAAACCCTCAATAGCATGCTCTTTTCCGATTATCACACCCATCCGCAGGGACATCGGGTGCAGCCTTATACGCAGGAGCTCCTGGGGCCATGGGCGGATTCGGCACGCAAAATCGGATTACGCGACATAGCTTTCACCGATCACGATCGTTATCACGCCGGAATCGATTTCGATGAAATCGACCGTTTGCGCGAGAAAAACTTCGATCTGAAGATTCGCGCTGGCGTCGAGCTCGATAACGATCCAGGTCACTCAGCGGCGGGACGAAAATGGATCGAGCAACATTGGGGCAAACTCGATTTTGTCCTTGGCTCCGTCCATTTTCTTTGTCGCGACGATCAGATGTTTGACAGCGTCCCGGAAGGCGCCGAGCAATTCGAGGGGCGCGATATTGATGCCATTTACATTGACTACTTTCGCCGTGTCCGCGAAGTAGCAGCGACTGGGCTTGTCGACTGCCTTGCCCATCTCGACCTCATCAAAATCCATGGCCATCGGCCAAATGCGGAGATTGACGCGATCGCGGGCGAAACGCTCGATTTCATTCGTTCGCGCAACCTTGGGATTGAACTTTCCACCGCAGGTTTGCGCAAGCCGGTGAAAGAGCTTTATCCAAGCGATCGAATCATTGAACTCGCGATTAAGAAGGGGATTCCATTTACGACCGCGTCCGACGCGCATTCGCACGTGCAGCTTGGTGACAACTTCGGCGCTCTTGTCGAGAAAATGAATTCGTTTGGCATTCGCGAAGTTTGTGTTTACCACAAACACACGCGCGAAATGCGAGCGGTTTTGTAGCAGCGCTCTACGAGCGTCGTATAGGTTTTATTCGACAAGCGCGACGACCACAGACCGTTCGTTACAGCTGAAGTCCGCCCGTGATTTTTGTCATCTCCGAGTGCGCAAGCGCTTTTCCTTGCTCGACTGCCTGCTTTACCGCGCTCAACACAATTTCCTCGAGAAATGCGACATCGTTTGGATCGACAACTTCCCTGTCGATCTTGATTGCGATCACGTCGCCAGCGCCGTTCGCCGTCACTCTTACTTTGCCGCCACCCGCACTCACTTCGACAGTCTTCGTCTCGAGCTCAGCTTGTGTTTTCGCCATTTGCTCCTGCATCTTCTGCGCCTGCTTCATGAGCTTGTTCAAATTCATAATCTTAGATCAGGATCTTATTTCACCTTTGAACATTTCAAGGGCTTCCTGGATGAGCGGATCATCTTTGAAATCGTCAGCTCTGGAACTCTTTCCAGTCTGTGAAGACGCTGAGTGCCTGGAAGGAAGTTCCGCTTTTACGCTGAGTTTCACCGTCCAGTCTTTCCCTGTGGTTTCGTGCAGGAGGGTCTCGAGAAATTTACGGTTGGCTTGTGTGCCTAGTATCTCCATCATTGCTTTTTCATCAGGAGAAAAACCGAGCAGAAAATTGCGCCCTTCGATTCCGAGCACATGGGCCGCCGCTGCAGAAGTTCGCAGAAAAGCTTTTTGTGGTGGAATTTTCGCGCTGAGCTGTTCCCAGACTTGTGCAGGATCGAGATCGACCGTCGGTTCGGGCGCGTTGTATTGTGAGGACTGCTCAGCGACGCGGGCGGTCTTGGCGTGACCTTTTTGCCCAACCGTCTTACCTCCGCGTAACGCGCTCAAGTTCTCAATTACCTCATCCAGTGTCGCTTGCCCCAGGCTCTGAATCGCTTTGATAATTGAGACTTCGAAATGCAGCTTTTTGTTCGGCGCCCATTTCATTCGGCCTTCGGCAGCGGAAAATTGGTCGATCAATTCGAGCAAGCGGTCGGTCATAATCAGTTGCGCATGTGCAGCGAGCGATTTTTGCAAATCAGGATCGACATCTTCATTCAACGCATCCGGCTTTGCCTTGAAAACGAGCAAATCTCGCAGATAAACGATCAAGTCCGACATGAGTCGCATCATGTCCTTGCCACTTTCGCATTGCTCATAAAGGAGTTCGAGCGCGCCCGGCGTCTCGCCGCGCAAAATCCGTCCGGTAAGATCGATAACCGTCTGCTCACCCGTGAATCCGAAGATGTTCAGCACATCGGCCTCGCTGATTGTTTCGCCACAAAATGCCACGAGCTGATCGAGCATCGATTCCGCATCGCGCAAACCACCTTCCGCGCCGCGCGCGATCGCATGCGCGGCCGCAGGTTCAAGCGTGAGTTTTTCTTTTCCAGCGATGAACTGCAGGTGTTGTCGAATTAGGTTTGCTGGGATGCGGTGAAGATCGAAGCGCTGGCACCGACTCAGAATCGTTGGCAAAACTTTCTGTGGTTCGGTGGTCGCGAAGATAAATTTCACATGTGCGGGCGGTTCCTCGAGCGTTTTTAAAAGCGCATTAAAGGCTGCCGGGGAAAGCATGTGCACTTCATCGATGAGATAAATTTTGTAACGGCCCTTCGCTGGTGCATAACGAACGTTGTCACGTAATTGGCGCACATCTTCGACGCTGTTGTTGCTCGCGCCGTCGATCTCAATCACGTCCAGACTGTTGCCCGCAGCGATCTCGCGGCAGTTATCGCAAATACCGCATGGCGTGACAGTTGGGCCGTTGACGCAATTGAGCGCTTTCGCCAGAATTCGTGCTGTGGACGTTTTACCGATGCCGCGCGGCCCGACAAAAAGATACGCATGTGCGAGCCGGTTCTGCGCGACCGCGTTTTTCAACGTGCGCGAGACATGTGTCTGCCCGACCAAGTCGTCAAAAGTCTGTGGCCGATATTTTCTTGCGAAGACTTCGTAGCTCACGCTCTGAATCTAAATGCGTTGCCTCATTCCCGAAAATAGAAAACGATTGCCTCGGTTAAATTTCACGATGTTCACAAGATCGACATCCACCCTCTTGTTCTTACTCTTACTCTCGCTCGATTCCCATGCCCGCGAGCCGCAAAAATCTCCGCCGGCCAGATCGATAAGCGAAAATAAGGTAGTTCGTTCTCGCGATCTCGGGATTCCGTTTGAAGGGATACCTGGAAAAATCAATGCGATCACTGATGTGGCTGGTGTCGAAGTTGGATACACGACGCTTACCAGTGGAGAAGGCAAACTCGAAGTTGGCAAAGGCCCGGTGCGCACTGGGGTCACCGTTATAGTCCCGCGTGGACACGATTCGCTCAACGACCCGGTCTACGCCGGTTTCTTCAATCTGAATGGCAACGGTGAGATGACCGGCACAGCGTGGCTTGAGGAGAGCGGCTTCCTCGAGGGACCAATCGTTATTACGAACACACATAGCGTCGGCGTCGCGCGCGACGCGGTCATTGCCTGGCGCATTAAGCAAGGGCCAGCCGATAAGACTGGCTACTGGTGGAGCCTGCCTGTGGTAGCCGAAACCTGGGACGGTTGGCTCAATGACATTAATGGCTTTCACGTTAAACCAGATGATGTCTGGCACGCGCTCGAGTCGGCTCACGGTGGCGCAATCGAAGAGGGGAGCGTTGGCGGCGGAACCGGAATGATCTGCTACGAGTTCAAAGGCGGAAACGGGACAGCCTCGCGCAAGATTGACATCCGCGTTTCGAAAGATGCCCCGCCACGAAGTTTTATCGTCGGCGTGTTTTTACAGGCGAACTTCGGTCGCCGTCCGCAACTCACAATTACGGGCGTACCGGTTGGAAAGGAAATTCCGGGAGAAGTTTACAAACAAGAGAGCGGCTCATGTATCGCTGTGGTCGCCACGGATGCGCCGCTGCTGCCAAATCAATTGAAACGACTTGCCCGCCGGGTGTCGCTCGGCCTGGCCCGGACGGGAACGATCTCCGGAAATGGCTCCGGCGATTTGTTCATCGCCTTTTCAACTGCGAATCCGAACGTCGCGAATCCAGATCAAGTCACACACGACGTCCAAACAATTCCCAACGATCTCATGGACCCGCTCTTCATCGGCGTTGTGCAAGCCACGGAAGAAGCGGTTGTGAATGCGTTAGTCGACAACCACTCCATGACGGGCCGCGACAACCATCGGGTCGATGCGCTTCCGCACAATCGCATGCGCCAACTGCTGAAAAAATATAATCGGCTGCAATAATCGAGTATGGCCCAACCGTCGATGGAAATCCTTATCGGAGTGCTTTCTCGATCGAGGTCGGATCATCGAGCAAAATCCATTCGACGACGGAGACTGGCAGACTGCCGTTCTTAATCAGATCATCGTGGAACTGGCCAAGTCGGAAATTGTCGCCTTGTCGATCTTTGTAACGGCCAAGCAAATTCATGATCTGCCATTTGCCGATGATGTAGCTGATCTTTTGCGTCGGACTTGACGCCGCGCCGGCCGCCTCGCCCTCGGCCGCCTCGCGATCGAGTCCGCCCGCCTCCATAAAATATTTCACCGCTTGCTCGAAGGTCCATCGGCCAGTGTGCAGATTTACATCGACTCCGATCCGTGCTGCGCGATAGCGCGACAAACGCAGAATCTGTCCCTGCGCCGCAGAGTTGTTCGGATAAAGTCCGGTCCGCATCAACATCTCTTCGCCGTAGAGCGCCCAGCCTTCTACGAACACGCCGTCCTCGTGCTGACGTCGAATCTCGTCGCTTAAATGCTTCGCGATGGAAAGTTGGAGAAAATGTCCGGGAATGCCTTCGTGTCCGAGGATCGGCCGCGGATCTTCAATTGCCGCGCGAATATAGAAGTTCTTCGATTGCGGATTGTACGTCGGGATGAAAAAGAAGCCGGTCGGGTCCTTATCGTAAACGCCGGGCGGATTCATGAAACCACCAGGGCTGGTCGGTTTGAACGCTTCCGGCAACTGTCGAATCTGAAAAGGACCGAGATAATCAGGCAACGTGACAAGTCCGTGGTCTTTTAAAAAGCTGATCATTTCCTGCTCGCGACTCTCGTAAGCCTTTAGAAACGACGCTTGATCGGGAGGAATGCTTGCGCTGCGCTTCGGATCCGGATCGGCCAGCTTCGGATCGGGCAGAAGCGCTTCCAGCGCGCGATAACGTGCCAGCTCAACACGCCCGATCATTTCCACCTGCCCGGCGTCGAGCGGCAACAGGAGCACGTGCTTGAGATAGTAATTGTAATTCGCTTCGCCCATGGGCGCGAAGTCCACCATCTTCGGTAACCGTCTTTCCAGCTCGTCGGCATAGCTATGCAAAGCGGCGAGCGCTGCATCGCGGGCGTTGATCAGTTCGCCATGTTCGTTTGGCGAAAGATCGACATCGAGCGCCATTAAACTGTTATTTAAAAGCGGATCGATTGAGCGCGCCGATTGGATCGCGAGTTGCGCATAGAGTTTTACTGGGTTTTGCAAATTGCTCAGACCTTGCGTTAGCAACGCCGGCATTTGTTTAAGCCGTGCTGTTGCTGCTCGGGCGCGGTTGCGCGGCATATCGTATTCCTTCTTCAGCAACGAGAAGATGCCGTTGGTGCAGTCACCGACGTAAACTTGCGGATTTGTTCGCTCGAATTTCAGAACGCGGTTTCCGAATTCAACTTCCTCTAGCTGAGCACGGAAAAGAATCCAATCGATGCGCTCGTCTTTCGGCCAGTTATCGGTCTTCATCGCACGCACTTTTTCGAGCAACGCGTGCACATGCTGTTGGCGCTCTGCGATTTTGGCCGGTGAATAATCCGTCAGTCGATCGTCCCAGGTGTGCAGTCCGGCGTCGCTGCTTCGAACCGGATAATTTTCATTGCGCCAGGCGTAGTAATCGTTCGCCAGTTTGTGTAATGCTGCGAGGACCGCGCTCACGTTCTGATTTTTAAAGGCCTCTGGGTTTATGGCCGGCGTCGATTTGGTGATCAGCGCCTTGTTCGAAACATCAGGGTTCCGCTGCGAAGGGGACTGCGCGTGGCTGTTGCCCGAACTGATAACGAGCAAGACGAAAGCGACAAAGAAAAACTTGATCAACTTCACCGCGGGAATTCTATTGCGCGGCGGCGAATCGGAAAGCGCAAATCACGTCAGGCATTCATAGATCTTCAGTCGCCCTCTTCCAGTTCCGCGAGCAATTGCTCTTTTAAATGGCGGCGCGCTGATTTCTTGATTGCGCGCCGCTCAGCCGCGACCGCTTGCTTCTCCGCCTGGCGTTCTCGTCGCGTCCGTGTCTCGACCGAGTTGGGTAAATGCGAGATCTTCGGTCGCTGCGCGCCGACTTTTCGCTCTTTCGGTTTCGCGTACGGATCCATTGAAAAATTACCGGCTTTTATTTGCGATAAAAAGGAGAGGCAATGCTGCAAGTTGAAGGATCACTGAAAACAGCACCAGGGCCAGGATCGATTTGTCGTAAAGTAAACCCATCGCTGCGCTGCCGAGAAACCATGCAATTCCGTAGCCGGTATCAAACAAGCCAAACGCCGTGCTGCGCTTTTCCGCGGGGATTACGCCGGTCAACATCGCCTGGAGCAGCGACCCTTGTGCGCTCATCCCGACTCCCCAGAGGATCATCCCGATCAATGCGAAAAAGGATGTGCCCAGAAAAACAAAAGGCGCAGATGCCGCGGAAATGAAAAACGCGAACAGAGCAATATTGCCGCCGAATTTGTCGAAAAAGCGGCCAAATGGCAGCGCAGCGAACGCACTGCTGGCCATCGCGACTGCGTAGAAGATGGGAATCAGATTTGTCGGGATCGAGTGCGCCTT
Organism: Verrucomicrobiota bacterium; assembly: GCA_003217835.1. GTDB lineage: Bacteria > Verrucomicrobiota > Verrucomicrobiia > Chthoniobacterales > UBA10450 > Udaeobacter. The sequence goes on along the minus strand of QHMQ01000015.1, from coordinate 2,501 downwards.
TTGGAAATGAAATCCGATCAATGCGAAATCCGCGAAACCTGCGGCGATCAACGCGCCTCCGCCGAGATAAATCCAATAAGGCGGTGTTAGGTAACGCGTCGCAAGAGGCTGCGCCGACAATTCCTCCAATTCCTGTGGGCGAGGATGTAAGAACCGCGCTACGACCAAAATGCCCAGACAAAGCAAAGCTGGAATAAGCAATACGCCAAAACCAGTTCGGTATCCGCCCTTCAGAAAAAGGATCAGGGCGATAAGTAGCGGGCCGATCGTTGCGCCCGCTTGATCGAGCGCCTCGTTGAGGCCGAAGACCCAGCCGGCTCCGATCGAGCGACCGGCGTGAGAGAGCATCGCTTCCACAACCGGTTTTCTGATTGCTCTGCCGGTGCGTTCTGCAACTACCAGGCCAGCCCCAAATGGCCATTGTCCGGCTAGGGCAAGCGCTGGAACAGCGAGCATGTTGATCGCGTAACCCGTAAACGTGACGAACCAATACTTCTGTGTCTTGTCCGCGAAATATCCTGAGACGGAACGCAGGGCGTACCCTATGAGCTCGCCGAAACCGGCGACAAAGCCGACAATCGCCGCGCTCGCGCCTAAAGAACCGAGAAACGGACCGACAATCCCGCGCGCGCCTTCGTAAGTGAGATCAGCAAAGAAATTTACGATGCCGATGATGAGGACGAAGCTGAACGCCGATCTATTTCTCATTACCCACTAATCAACACGAATTGACACGAACTGAAGCATGGAAATGCCGAAGCACGAATGTCGAAGTCCGAGGAAATGGCAAAATGACAAAGGTCGAAGAAATGTCGGGGATTTCGCCTCTCGTTATTTGGGTTTCGTCATTGATTCATCATTTGGCATTCGGATTTCGTCATTTTATCAATTTGTGTCCACATGTTGCGCCGTAGGCTTTGGCGAACGCGGATTCCTATTAAGAGATGAAGAGCCTTGGAATTATCGGCGGCGTTGGGCCGGAAAGTACGATCGAATATTACCAGAACATCATCGCGCTCTATCGCGAGCGGCAGCGCGATGGTAGTTATCCGGAATTCATCATAAATAGCGTTGATCTGAAGAAGGGACTCGATTTCATGGCCGCGAATAACCTCACCGGCATGGCTGATTACTTGCTTGAGGAAATCGGCAAACTCGCACGGGCCGGTGCAAACTTCGGCCTGATCTCGGCAAACACGCCCCATATTGTCTTCGATGAGGTCGCGTCCAAGTCGCCGATTCCGTTGATCAGTATTGTGGAAGCAACGTGTGCAGCTGCCAATGCGCGAAAGTTGAAACGGCTCGGGTTGTTCGGAACGCGTTTCACCATGCAAGGAACATTTTACCCCAAAGTTTTTTCACGAGAAGGAATCGAGCTTGTTGCGCCTGAAGCAAAAGATCAGGAATACATCCATGACAAATATCTAAACGAACTTGTTCCGGGAAAATTTCTGCCGGAAACGCGCGACGGACTGCTAGCGATTGTCGATCGCATGCAAGCAAAGAGCGACATTGACGGCGTGATTCTCGCCGGAACGGAACTGCCGCTGATTTTGTGCGACGCAGATCACAAAGAGATACCATTGCTCGACTCGACAAGAATTCATTGCCAGGCCGCTGTGGCGGAGATGTTCTCGTAGGATGAAACGCGTCATTGGTGTCGGCAGGAAAGTTCGCGATGGCAAGATGAACACTCCGTCCAGACGCGATCCCAGTACGCGGACCAAAATCGCAAATCGACAATCGGTTTGGGCGGTGAGGGGTTCGAACCCCCGACCCTCTCGGTGTAAACGAGACGCTCTACCACTGAGCTAACCGCCCGTTTTTCTACGGGAATCGACGTTTTGTGTTACGGCATAAAATTCTACTGTAGAAGCAGCCGTTTCGCCTGTAATTCTTTCTAGCAGGCGGGACGGCGGAGTCTTCCGCCTCATTCAGTGCAGGCGCTTCGTGAATTTCGCGGTGCAGGGCCACAAAGGCTGGGTTTTCGCCCAGAAGCGAGGTTTCTTCGTGTCGTGTTGTCGACATTTCAGGGACTCCCGGCCCGCAGCCTTCGCGTCCACCGGTTTATGTGCAACGAAAGTCTACCCCGGTCTGGCAGACTAAAGTAAACCATAGGGTCGTTTTCAGTCGGTACGACGAGTACGAAAATTGTAATTTAGCTATCGAAATCGCAAGCGATCGTTGGTGCTAACCGTCGCTTAAGTAGGTCAGGCTCACGGCACCATGTCCCCGATGGCTCTTGTATTTACCGGGTGAAGCGAATACGCTCCAAATCGGAGTCGTCCAGATCTGCGACGACCAACGTTCAAATCTCAGTCTCTCACATGCACACAGATGTTGCGCCGCTCTTTACGGTTGCGATTGCTACGTGCGGAGAGGGCGAGTTCCCGGTCCCAGTCCCTCACCAGCCGGCATCGCTGAGTGCCAGTGGTGTCATCCGCATGGGTCTAACCGAATCCCCAGGTATGATCGTCGAATTGAGTCAATATCCACCTCCG
>QHMQ01000014.1 GCA_003217835.1 Verrucomicrobiota bacterium | reverse complement strand
GATCGCCCGAGTTTATGCGGAGGCGGAACAATGCACCCGCTTCGCCATTTGCAAAAGCTGTCAGGAGATTCTTGATGCCCGCAAGGATCGGAAGATTGCGCTGCTCATTACGATGGAAGGGGTCGAGCCGCTCGGCACTGATTTGGAATTGCTTCGCGTCCTTTACGAGCTTGGCGTTCGAGCGATCGGGCTCACTCATGCCCGGCGCAATGCTGCGGGCGATGGCGGCGTCTTCGCGCCAACCGGCTCTTCGCGCGACGGCTTAACCGGTTTTGGCCGCGACGTGGTTGGGCAATGCGAAGCACTCGGTATGATTGTCGATCTTGCCCACATCAACCCCGCCGGCTTCGAGGATATTCTGACGCTTACAAAGAAGCCTCCCATCGTTTCGCATACGAACGTGCGAAAATACTATGACATCGAGCGCAACATTAGTGACGAGCAGATTCGGATGATCGGCGAGCGGCGCGGAGTGATTGGCGTTAATTCCGTGCTCGTCAGTTCGCGCGAAGACGAGGCGACTCTTGATCGCTACATCGATCATATCGAACACATCGTAAATTTGATTGGTGTCGAATGTGTCGCCATCGGCTTCGATTTCTTCGAATTCATTTACCGTCAATGGCCCGAGTCAGCGAGAAAAGAGCTGGCCGCAAAATTCACGACTCCTCATTTCATTCCTGACCTGAGCAACCACTCGCATGCGCGAAATCTGACTCGCAAATTGATCGAGCACGGATTTAGCGACGAGAACATCGAGAAAATCCTGCGCGATAATTGGATGCGAATATTCAAGCAGACCTTGTAGCCGGAGTCTCCGACCGCCGTTCGATTCAAGGCCGGCGGTCCGAGACCGCCGCTACAATTAGACAATCGGCAAGGTCGAGAATTTTCGGCCAAGTACTAACTGGCTCGGTGCGCCTAGCCAATTATCGAGCACCGAGGCGTAAACGCTGCGGAAATCGATATTGAATTTCAAGTCGCCGTTGTCCAGGTCAGTCAGGCTCGGCTGTTTGCCGAATAATCCCGGCTTGACCCTTCCCCCCAGCAGAAACATTGGTGCTGCAGTTCCGTGATCGGTGCCGTTATTAGCATTTTCGGCCACGCGCCTGCCAAACTCACTGAACGTCATCAGCAAAACGCGCTCAAAATTCCCCTGCTGTTTCAGATCGGCGACAAAAGCTGCGATCGCCTCGTTTACCACCGCCATCAATCGATCGTGCGAACCGATCTGCCCCGCGTGTGTATCGAATCCACCCTGACTTGCATAGTAAACGCGCGTCGCCAATCCACCGGCGATCATTCGGCCGATCAAGTTTAAACTCGCTCCTAGCGGAGTCTGCGGATACGGCACATTCGATTTATATTTACGTGCGATCGCGAGAATTTTGTCCGAGCTGAGTTGGGCATCGAGCGCGGTCCGGCGCAAGAAATCTTCTGTGGTGGCGTCGTTATGGAACTTTCCCGGAAGAGAGGAAATGCTGTTTCCATCGGCCGCTAGACTTGGTTTCTCCTCAGCGCCACCGATTAATTGCCGATAAAAAGCTTCTTCCTCACTTAGCGGTTTTCCATCCGCACCCATCGATGCTTTCCAGCGGAACTGTTCCGGGTGGGAGAATGTAACGCCGGTCGGAATCTTCGCCGAAAATGCCTGGGGCGATTGCTCGCTGATTGCGACTCCCACCGTCGGTTCCGCCCCCCTGCAACAATTATCGAAATAACGGCCGAGCCAACCTTCGTTCTTTACCCGGTCTGCATCCGAAGCAGTTTGCCAGATTTCCGCCGAACGGAAATGCGAGCGGTTCGGATTCGGGTAACCGACTCCCTGCACGATGGCGAGCTGACCGGAATCGTAGAGCGATTTCAAACCAGTCAGCCGCGGATTCAAACCGATTTCCGAATCCAGTTTCAAAATTTTATCCGGCGGCAACGCCAGCTTTGGCCGGACACGGTGATAGGCGTCATCCACGAAAGGCACGACCGAATTCAAGCCGTCATTGCCGCCGGCGAGCTGAAGAACGACGAGAATGGTATCATCTCTGCCGGAAGTGGCTTGCGTCATGGCGTCAGCGGCCAGGGCGTCGAGCGCGAAAAACGTTTTTTCGAGAAACACCGGGAGCGTCCAGCTGGCGGCAGCGCCAAGCATCGATGTGCGCAAAAACTTGCGGCGGGTGTGAAGTGTGTTGCTCATGTCAGGTGAGTTGGTAAAGCGGCGTGCTCATCATCAAGTGAAGCAGCCCCCGAACAGTCGCGTCGCTGGAATCGTCTTTGCGTGCTGCGAGAAAATTTGTGAATGCCGCCATGTCATCGCTGGGCGGATCGCTTTGCAGAACGCGTTTGCTGAGATTAGCGATTAATCTCTGCGCGTTGTTGCGCACGTCGGCCGACACGAGCCGGTTCACATCGATTGGATTGCGTCGAATTTCATCGACAAACGCGGCGCGGGCCGCGCCTCGAAATCCGACATCGGCACCTTGACGCTTCATTGCCGGCGGGAGGATCGCATCCCCGTTAATCAGATAATTTGCGAAATTATTTCGGAACAGCAGCGTCGAAGTGCTGATCCAACTTTTCCCGCCATCCCAGCCTTTCACATTCGGCGGTGCAAAAAGAATCTGGCCCATTTGTCGCATGGCGTTTTGCGCCACGCGCGGCCCCGGTAGATCACAACTGAGAAGTTTGCAGCTTTGGATGATGAATTGAGTGGGACTCTTAATTTGCGCCCGCATCACACGATCAGAATAAAATTCGGCAGAAGAAAAAATTTCGCGCAGCACCGGCTTGATCTCGAGATCGTGGGCGCGCAAGCGCTCCGCCACCGCATTGATTAGCGAGGGCGACGGTTCCTCTTCGAAAAAAAAACGGCAAAGTTTCTTAGCGAGAAACTGCGCACACGCCGGCTGTTTCGTCAGAAAATGGATGATATCGTCGCCGTTAAAATTGCCGGTGCGGCCGAGAAAAGTTTTCGGCCCAGCGTCGTACTGATTGGGAGCAAACCAGAAACGCTGCGTAACAAGATCAAGGCGATACCCGGTGAAGGCGCGGGCAGATTCGCGTACGTCCTGCTCGGTGTAGTTGCCGATATCGACCGTGAACAATTCCATCAATTCGCGCGCCCAATTTTCGTTCGGATGCTCGCGCCGGCTCTGTGGCAGATCGAGATAGATCATCATGGCCGGATCCCGAGACATCTCTTTAGTGAGGGCGGCGAAGTTTGCCAGGGCGTGACGGCGGATAGTCTCGTTTTGCAGCCACATCCAATAACCGTCTTTTACCTTCTCGACACTGGTGGCGAAGTGCCCATGCCAGAAGAGGGTCATTTTTTCGAGTAGGGGAGCAGCAGTCGTCGCCATGCGGGCCATCCACCACCGGCGCAGATCAAGAATTTCGTCCGCCTCTGTCTTGCGTACCTCCCGAATTTTTGTGGTATCGCCATTTTGCTTGGCCATGCGCGCTTCCTGTCGGAGCGATCGAAGGTCCCGCGGGTGAGCCCAATCGGGTGGGTCGAATGGCAGAGCCGAGACCCGTGGCTCAACCAGATCGAGCACTGCGCCGGCGAGACCTTTCGCTTTGGTCACAGCAATTTCCTCGGGCGTAGCTCCAAAAGCTGCTCGGTTGAGCAAATGGGCGGCGGCGCGATCATCCCATCGTTCCACTGGCAGCGGATTCAACACGCAAATTGAACCGGAATTGGCTGATGAAGTTGCGTCGAACAGTTGCCGCTTGCGCGTTCGATCAATAAGCGCAGTTTCCGCCTGCCCTAGCGTTGGAAACGTCGGGCACCGTTGTCGTGAAATTTATCAATCTCACGCGCCAGACCGAAATCGGCGCAAACTCATATTACCTAGAGATCGGAGGCCATCGTCTCGTGCTCGATTGCGGGATGCATCCTAAAAACGTTGGTGAGGATGCGCTGCCAAATTTGAAACCCATCGCGGACCGACAGATCGAAGCGATCCTGATCTCACATGCTCATCAAGACCACATCGGCACGTTGCCGGTGCTGATGCGACGGCAGCCAGGCGCGCGTGTTTTCATGACGGAAGCGACCGCGGAAATCGGCAGCACCCTTTTACATAACTCAGTCAACGTAATGACGCGGCAGCGGGAGGAGATCGGCGCGACGTTCTATCCGTTTTTTTCCCATCGCGAAATCGATCGCGCGTCCAAGCTTTGGCATTGGTCTCCACTGCGGCAACGCCTCTCGATCTCCGGCGAGCGGGCATCCGAGGGGAAAACAAACGCACTGACATTTGAATTCTTTGATGCGGGCCACGTCCTCGGCTCCACCGGAATTCTCCTGCGCACCGAAGGCCGCACGATTTTTTACACGGGCGATGTCAATTTTGACAACCAAACGATCATGGAGGCAGCAATTTTTCCGGAAGAAAAGATCGACATCTTAATCATGGAATGCACGCGAGGCGATCAGGCTAAACCTGCAAATTGGACGCGCGCCGGGGAGGAACGCCGCCTGGTGGAAGCAATTGATAAGGCTTTTACGCGCGGCGGGTGCGTTCTAATTCCCGTTTTCGCACTGGGCAAAACGCAAGAGGTGCTTGCCATGTTTTATAGATTCCGCCGCGAACAACTGCTGCCGGAATTTCCAATTTACATCGGCGGACTCAGTTCCAAGATGACCGATATTTACGACCGACGCGCGCATCTGGCTCGCCGGCAACTGCCGCGTTTGCAATTAATGGACGAAGTGGCGCCGTTTGTTCTGAATGGTCAAACCATTTTTGATGCGCCAGCCAGGTCCGGTCGAATTTATGCGCTCTCAAGTGGAATGATGACGCCCAAAACTCTCTCAAACATTTTCGCACGGCGTCTTGTTCAGAATCCGCAGCACTCGATTTTTTTTGTTGGCTACGCCGATCCCGAATCTCCGGCAGGTCTCCTGCGCGATGCACCTTCGGACCGGGAAGTAACGCTCGATCCGGACGAACCGGCGCAGCGTGTGCGTTGCAACATCGAGCAATTTCAATTCAGCGCGCATGCAACGCGCGAGGCGTTGGTCGGTTACGCAAAAAGGCTTTCTCCGGCAAAAATCGTCCTCGTGCACGGCGACCCGCGGGCTGTCGAATGGATAAGAGCAACATTGATTGTCGGTCTTCCGAAGACGGAAGTCATCGTACCCACCCCGGGCGTCGAGATTGAACTGTAGAGGCACTCTATGACGCCGATTATAATTTTTCGCCGGTAACTAGTCCTGCGGTCATAGACCGCCGCTACGGCAAATGATGAGAGTCGCGTCCTGGAACATCAATTCACTGCGCAAACGCCAGGACCGCTTGTTTGCGTGGCTGGAGGCAACCAAGCCGGACATCGTTTGTTTGCAGGAAACGAAATGTCCGGACGAACAATTTCCAGTGCTCGCTTTGCAAGCAGCTGGTTATCACTCGGTTTACCACGGAGAGAAATCGTACAATGGCGTGGCGATTCTTTCGAAAAACGAGTCGCGTGATGTGCGTCCATCGCTTTGTGATGAAGTTGTCGATCCACAGGCGCGCGTCATTGCGGCAACCGTCAGTAATATCCAAGTCTTTTCGGTTTACGCACCGAACGGCCGGGCGGTCGGTTCACCCGCCTACGATTACAAAATAAATTGGTATGGACGGTTGCGAGCGTGTTTGTCGAAAGAAGAATCTGCCGACCTGATTGTCTGCGGCGATTTCAATGTTGCACCGGAAGATGTCGATGTTCACGATCCTGAGCTGTGGCGCGGCGCGATTATGTGTTCTAATGGTGAACGGACAGCGTTCCGCCAATTATGCGAGGGCAGTTTGAAGGACACGCTGCGGCTGCATCACAAAGAAGGCGGGCTTTTCAGTTGGTGGGATTATCGGATGCTTTCGTTTCCGAAAAATCGCGGATTACGTATCGATGCGATTCTGGCGAGCAAATCATTGGCGAGAAGGTGCACTGCCGCCGGAATCGATCGGGAAATGCGCAAGGGCAAGGAACCTTCCGATCATGCCCCGGTCTGGGCGGAATTTGATTTGTAGCGATGCTCCAATGAGCATCGCAAACTCGTGAAAATAAGGGCGACGGCCACAGACCGCTGCTACAGAAGAATGTAATGAAAGCGCAATCGGATTTGCGTGTCACCAATCCGCCACCGAAGCCGCTCATGATTTGGGACGGCGAATGTCATTTTTGCAGGCGCTGGATCGAGCGCTGGCGCGAAATTACTGCGAACGAAGTTGATTATGTCACCTATCAGGAAGCGGCGGAGCGATTTCCAGAAATTCCCCTCGAACAATTCCAGCGCGCTGTCGCTTTCATTGAACCAGACGGCAAAACTTTTTTTGCCGCTAAAGCTGTCTATCGCTCATTAGCTTGTCGCTCTTCGAGAAAATGGCTGGTCTGGAGCTATGACCACGTTCTCGGTTTCGCTGCGATTTCCGAGATCGCTTATGGACTTATCGCTCGTCACCGAAAATTCGGCTCGGCGGTTACGCGATTGCTTTGGGGAGGAGACGTTCGTCCGCCAACTGTTCGTCTCGCTTTGGTTGCAAATGGACGGACTTATCGGAGGAAACGGTGTTTCGCCGGCAAATCAATTTCTGCGGGTAGCTCATGAACAGCTGGGCCGCCACGCCTATTCGCTTTTGCCGACATTTTGCTGGTTCAACTCAACCAACACCTTTCTCCATTTCCTCTGCGGCGGCGGCGTTGCTTTCTCTTTGTTGCTCGTTTTTGGAATTGCGCCAGTGATCTGTCTAACCGCCCTTTTCGTTTTTTATCTCTCGCTAACGGTTGCCGGACAAACATTCCTGAGTTTTCAATGGGACATTTTGCTGCTCGAGACCGGCTTCTTGTCGATCTTTCTCGCGCCATGGCGGCTTTTGCAAAAGCGTGAACAAGAATCGCCAGTTTCGCGCGCCGCTCTATTCTTGCTCAAGCTACTTCTTTTCAAATTGATGGTGATGTCGGGCGTGGTGAAGCTCACCAGTGGCGATGATTGCTGGTGGAACCTGACGGCACTCGATTATCATTACTGGTCGCAACCGTTGCCGACGATCTTCGGATGGTGGGCCGATCAGCACCCGGAATGGTTCAAACATTTCTCGGTCGGATTTTGCATGGCGGTGGAGATCATCGCGCCGTTTTTCATCTGGGCGCCGCGGCGCCCGCGGCTGATTGCCGCTGGATTGATGATTTTTCTCCAACTTGTAATCGCGCTGACCGGTAATTACTGCTTCTTCAATCTGCTTACGATCGCGCTCTGTTTGTTGCTGATAGATGACGCAACGCTCAGTCGAAAATATGCGACGGTCACAGACCGCCGCTACAGTGATCGATTGTCGACGTACGGCGCGATCATGGTGATCGTCGTCACATTACCGATCAATGCATGGCTCATTTTCACTGCGTTTAAGCCGGATGCGCAATGGCCGCGCCGGCTCGCGTTTGCTTACGAACACCTCGAACCCTTCCGGATCGTGAATGGTTACGGCCTGTTTCGCGTAATGACGAAGGATCGCCGCGAGATTGTGATCGAAGGCAGCGCAGATGGCATCGATTGGCTACCGTACGAATTCAAATGGAAACCCGGTGACGTGAAACGCGCACCCGGCTGGTGCGCGCCACATCAGCCGCGACTCGATTGGCAGATGTGGTTTGCCGCGCTGGGAACCCCAGAGCAAAATCCCTGGTTTATCCGGCTCGCAATTTGTTTGCTCGAGGGAAAGCCGGCTGTCGCTCGATTGTTTGCACATGACCCATTTCCAAATCAGCCACCGCGCTACGTCCGCGCGATCTTGTATCGTTATCGATTCACAACGGCGAAAGAACATCGGCAAACTGGCGCATGGTGGGAACGTCAGGAACTCGGCGAATACTTGCCGGCTGTTTCGCTTCAACAGGACCAATAAGATCACGAATGGGCCGCGCTGGTTGGGCGAAGCACCGGTCAGGAGTATGTTCAGCGAGTGCCAAAGGAAGACCAGATCGTGACCGAAGGCACGGTGACGCAGGTGTTGCCGGGCACGATGTTTCGTGTCGATCTTCCGGGGCAACGCAATGTGCTTGCGCATATCTCCGGCAAAATGCGCAAGCATTTCATCCGGATCGTGCCGGGAGATAAAGTTTCATTGGAACTCTCGCCCTACGATTTGACCAAGGCGCGAATCATTTTTCGCGAGCAGTGACGTGGTGGGCGTTGGGCGAGCTGTGGCAGCCCCGTAGTAACCGAATGTGATGAGCTTGATCACAATGCGAATTGCGTTTTCAAGCAAGGAAACATTTGTTCGCCGTCGCGTTTGCCGAAAGGCAGAAGCGCGCGGATACTGAGGGAGAAAATTAACTGGAGATTAGCAATGCCTGAAGAGAATAAAGCAGAACAAGCCGGGTCTGGTATGACAGACGCGCAAGACAAATTGCAGAGCAGTAAAACCCACGCACGCAAAGCAGCCGAAGATTTGCGATCCGCAGCCGGCGATTTGAAATCTGCGGCCGGCGCTATGGCGGGAGAGTACCGCGGCAAGGCCGAACAAGCCTGGGACGATGCGCGGGGCAAAGCAGAAGAAGCCTGGGGCGATGCCAGGGATCGCGTCCGCACATTTCAGGAAGACGCGGAGCAATATGTGCGCGAAAACCCGACGAAGGCGGTGTTCACAGCGCTCGGAATCGGGTTCGTCCTGGGCCTGATCTTCCGCCGTTAATCGCGCTGCGATCGAATGATCAGCGAGACCACTCGGTCCCGCAATCCTGCGGGACATGCAGGTTTGCTGCAAAACCTGCTGGCACTTGCGAGCGCACTGGCAGACTTTTTTGAAAGCCGCTTTGCCCTTCTCGCCGAGGAATCGAAAGCGGCTCTTGTGCAACTACTGGTGCTCGCAAGTTATCTAGTTTTGGCGCTGATCCTTTGTGCGTTTGGTTATGTGTTTCTGATCGCAAGCGCCGTGGTCGGTCTGGCACACCTCGCTGGGATTTCGTGGTTATGGACTGCATTGATGGCTGCGGGAGCGCATTTTATAATTGCGCTTGCTTTGCTCCTGGTCGCGCGCAGTCGAATGACCAAGCCGTTCTTTCGCGCGACGGTATCCGAATTAAAGAAAGATCGTGAATGGCTGAAAAATCTGGACGCAACAGATCAACCGGCGAGCTGAGGGCAGAGATCGCCGATTCTCGCGAGCGTGTGGCACGTGATTTGCGTGGTCTGCACTATGAACTGGATTTTCCTCGAAAGCTCAGAAGATCGTTTCGAGAACAAAC
>QHMQ01000013.1 GCA_003217835.1 Verrucomicrobiota bacterium | reverse complement strand
GCACCTCGGACGAAGCCGAGACATTCCACGGCACCACTCGGCTTTCCCGGAAGTGCGATCACCAGTGAAAGATCGATGATTGCCGCGAGGCTGCGCGACAAGATTGAATTCGGCGTCATCTTCATTGATTCAGCGCGCATCACTTCTCCGAAGCCGGGCAATTCCACCCGCATAATCGCACGAATCGCTTCCGGGGTAACATCGCGCGGGCCAACTCCGGTTCCGCCGGTCGTCAAGATCAAGCCGCAGCCTTGTTGGGAAAAGGAGCGAATCGCTTCCTGAATGCGCGCTGCGTCATCCGGGACAACCGCCTCGGAAAGAATTTCCCAGCCTGCTTTTTGTGCGGCTTCTTTCAACGCCGGTCCGCCGAAGTCCTTGTATTCGCCGGCGCTCGCGCGATCAGAGATTGTGACTATTCCAACTACGATCTGCATTCTTGCAGCCACAGATCAACATAGATGAAATACAGATTGAATCTTCAGCATGTCAGCTCTGCTTATCTGTGTTTCTCTGTGGTTTCTCTTTTGTTTTTGAAATCAGCCGTACATCAGAAATAGTCATCTCTTTGTCGACAGCCTTGCACATGTCGTAGATCGTAAGAAGAGCGACGGCGACGCCGGTGAGCGCTTCCATTTCGACGCCGGTCTGCGCAATAGTGTGCGCGGTGCATTTTACCTCCGCGCCTTCGTTCAACGCGACGATGTCGATCTTGACCTCGCCAAGCGGCAAAGTGTGACAAAGCGGAATCAGTTGCGCGGTCTGTTTGGCGGCCTGAATGCCGGCAATCCGCGCGGTCGCGAGGACGTTGCCCTTTACCATTTGGTCCTTCGAAATCAAATCGAGTGTCTCGCTTCGAAGCCGAATTTTTCCTATCGCAACCGCTGTCCGGACACTGAGCGGTTTGCCAGAGACATCGACCATTTTCGCGCGGCCGTCAGTGGCGATATGGGTGAGGCGTCCCATTGATCAGCCGCCGATTGCGACCATCTTGCGGCCCGGCTTGTAATTGTCGCGAAAATCGTGTTGCTCCGGTTTTCGATCAACAACGTCCAGGAAAAACTGTTTGAGTTCCTCATCGCTCGCGCCGGCTCGAAGTGGTTTCATAATATCGAACTCGAGATAACTGCCGAGACACGGACGTAATTTTCCATCGCACGTGAGACGAAGCTTGTTGCAGCTCTCGCAAAAATGTAGGTTCGTCATCGCGCCGATAAAGCCAACCCGCTGGTGGCGGCCTGGGATCTGATAGTAAGAGGCCGGGCCATTCGTTTGAAACTCGGGCTCCGGAATCAACTTGCCGTAGCGGCCTTCGATCAGTCGCCTCGCCTCAAAGACTGACATGAAATTTTCTTCATCGAGAACTTCTCTCGTGCTGACGGGCATCATCTCAATGAAACGCAGGATTAAATTCCGCGCATCAGCACCGTATTCAATTTGATTTGATCAAATCCTGCTGTGATGGCGGCATCGATTCCGTCAATGACTTGCGCGTGCAGATCACGCCCCGTGATTTTGGAATAAACATGTCGGTCTAAAGTATCGAGGGAAATGTTGACCGATCTCACGCTGGCGTGTCGTAACGCAGTCGCCATTGTCCGCTGCGGCTCAACTTCGCGCGCGAGCAATGTCCCATTCGTGGAAAGACCTATGTCGCGAAGCCCTGGAATTCTCGGAAGCTCGCGGACAAGATCGAGCACACCACGCCGGGTGAGCGGCTCGCCACCAGTGATTCTGACCTTCGATACACCCAGCTCCACCCCGATGCGGATGAGACGCAGCGTCTCTTCGTAAGTCAGAATTTCACTGCGCGGCAACCACTCCTGCAGCTCCTGCGGCATACAATAAGTGCACCGCTCGTTGCAGCGGTCTGTGATCGAAACCCGCAAGTAGGAAATGCGATGACCATGTCGATCCTGCATTAGAGCGCAACGTTACGGTTAATGCGAAGTTGAATCAAGGAAGCGACATGATTGACTCATAACTCCGAGGCCGTATGATTTTTCGTATGAAGCGTTCGTTTTTTTTCAGGGCTGTGACGTTCGGCGTCGCAGCCAGCGCGCTAACTCTTGCTAGTTGTTCCACCACCGAGACACGAATTTCCGGACACCCCGAAATTTACCAAACCCTTTCTTCTCGCGACCAGGCGCTGGTGAGCCAGGGACAGATTCGCGCGAGTATGTCGCAAAATGCAGTGTGGCTGGCCTGGGGTTCGCCTGATCGGAAAATTGTGGGTAATATGCGCGGTCATCTAAGTGAGACCTGGATTTATGTAAATTACACGACCTATCCCTACGGTTACGGATACCCATACGGTCCGTATCGTTACGGTTATGGTTACGGTTTCGGATTTACCAGCGTCGGTTTTGTGGGCAGCCACCATCATCATGGCGGCCGGTCTTTCGTGTTCTTTGGCGATCCCTTCTTCGATCCATTCTATTATTCCTACATTCCGCCGAGCATTCCGTATCCGACCAAGACGGTCACCTTCGGAAATGGACGGGTCGTGTCGTTCCAATACCTGGTGCCACCGTACCGCTGAATCAGAGTCGCGGCACGCCTGACAAATGGCTTACCGCTCATTTCGAAAGTTCCTCGACGCTCTTGACGAAGCGGGCGAGCTGAAACGCGTCGCCGTCCCGGTCGACACAGATCTGCTCATTGCAGAGTGGGCGGACCGCGAAATGAAATCGCCTGATGGGGGGAAAGCGCTTCTTTTCGAACAACCGACCGTCGATGGAAAAAAATCGGAATTCCCGGTCGCGATCAATACGATGGGATCGCGCCGCCGGATGGCGTTGGCCCTCCAGGTCGCGGAAATCGCAGATATCGCCCAGGAGATTCAACTCATCCTGAAAGCGAAACCGCCCACCGATCTGCGCGAAGGTTGGAGTTTGCTCAAGCAAGGAATTCATCTATTGCACGCGCGCCCAAAACCCGTGCACGAGGCCCAATGCCACGACGTTGTCCACAAGATCGGCAACGGAAGAGATTTTTCATTGAACGAGCTGCCGATTCTTAAATGTTGGCCGAAAGATGGCGGACGTTTTATCACGTTGCCGAATGTGCACACACGCGATCCCGAGACAGGAGCACGAAATATCGGCGTCTATCGGATGCAAATTTATGACGAGCGCACGACCGGAATGCATTGGCAAATTCACAAGGTGGGCGCGCGCCATGGCAAGCGCTATTACGAACGCGGTGAGCGCATGCCGGTTGCAGTCACGCTAGGCGGCGATCCGATCTATACCTTCGCGGCAACCGCACCGCTGCCCGATGGTTTGGATGAAATTCTTTTCGCGGGTTTTCTTCGAAAAAAATCGATCGAGCTCGTTCGTTGCAAAACAATCGATGTCGATGTTCCGGCCGACGTCGATTTTGTGCTGGAAGGTTATGTGCAACCCGGCGAGATGCAACCGGAGGGGCCGTTTGGCGATCACACGGGTTTCTATACCGCGGTGGAAGACTATCCGGTATTCCACTTAACCGCGATTACACATCGGCGCGAGGCGATTTATCCGACAACCATCGTAGGTGTGCCGCCGATGGAGGATTATTATATCGGCGACGCGTGTGTGCGGATTTTCCTGCCAGTATTCAAAATGAATTTCCCGGAAATCGTGGACATGACGCTGCCGCCGGAAGGCGTTTTCCATAATCTCGTGTTCGTTAGTATCCGGAAGCAGTACCCCTATCAGGCTTTTAAAGTCATGCACGGCCTGTGGGGCATGGGCCAGATGATGTTCAGTAAATACATCGTCGTGGTTGACGAGGACTGCGACGTGCACAATACGAGCGAAGTGCTCTTTCGGTTGTGCGCGAACACCGATCCAGCGCGGGACACGACTGTCATCAAGAATCCGAGCGATTCGCTTGACCACGCGCCCACCGATCAAAACATCGGTTCCCACATGGGGTTTGACGCAACGCGCAAGCTGCCGGGTGAAAACTACCACCGGCCGTGGCCGGAATTACTGAGGATGACTGAGGAAGCGCAAGCGCTCGTGGATGCACTCCAAGCCCAAACGCGCTGATCTCTGGGGAAACGCCTGAACTAAACTGCCGCTGATTAGGGTTTACGGAAAAGTTGCCCAGTATCGACGTCGCGAGTCAGTCCACCAGGCGGAACACCGCGAAGATCGTAAGCGCGACCGGTGTAAGGGCTGTAGTAGAAACCGGGCGTCCCAGCCCAACGCGCGAATGGAAAACCGCCTGGAGGCGGCGGACCGTAACGCACGGCTTGATCCTCTTCGACGGCCGCCCCGACTAGCGCGCCGGCTGCGGCCCCTGCGGCAGCGCCGATGGCCGCGCCGCGGACATGACCTGTCGCTGCGCCGCCAATGATCGCTCCGGTCGCAGCACCTATTCCGGCACCTTGTCCAACTGGCGTTTCACAGGAGCTGAGAACAAAAGAACTCAGCGCAGTGAGCAAAATAATCGTGAAAATTTTTCTATTCATAAATTACCCGTGATGAATTAAACCGCGCCGGTCGAGCGAGGTTGCGTACTCTGCTGAAACGATGTTAGAAAAAATGAGCGCGACTCAACTCACTGCCACTACAGAAAGTGACCAATTTAGTTTTCATATTCGTTTATTAACCCCTTTTCGTAGTGGAGAAGTCAGACGGACACTTGCTGCGATTAATTCAAAAACTTTTGAGCAGCTGCACTGCGATCCGACCCTCTCCATTTTACGAAGCAAACCGCGATAAACCGCCCCCATGATCTCGGCGGCGATCATCGATCGCCGATCTTCACGTGGAAGCGTAGCCGCGGCACGCGAGAAAAACTGCCGTGCACGCGCTGCTTCGAAGTCCATCAGTTGAACGAAGCGCTCATTATATTGTCGATTTTGCAGGTCGGATTCGGAGTAACTGAAACGCGCTAGATCTTCCTGTGGCAGATAGATGCGGCCTTTCCGCAAATCTTTCTCGACGTCGCGAATAATGTTCGTCATTTGCAACGCCAGGCCGAGCTGAAGCGCATATTCTTTACAGGCGGGATTGCGATATCCAAAAATCTCGATGCTGATGAGCCCGACTGCGCTGGCGACGCGATAGCAATAAATACACAGGTCCTCGAACGCCGCATACCGTGAGATGCTCAAATCCATCTCAACTCCGGTAATAATTTCCTCGAGCATATCGATCGATAACCAATACTTGTCGATCAAACGCCGCAGATCATGCGCAAGGGTCGGCTCATCTGGAATCTCGACGCGGAGCATCTCGCGCCATGCTGCCAGGCGCCGTCGCTTTTCCGCGACATCGAGCTCGGAAGAATCGGCAGTGTCGTCGATTACACGACAAAATGCGTAGAAGATGGTGATGTCACGCTTGCGTTCGCGCCCTAACGAAATAAACGCCAAGGCCAGATTCGATTTGCTCTGGCGGGTAATTTTCGCCGCATTCATGTGCGTCCTCGCAGCTGGGGTTAATACTGAATCCATTTCTCCTGCTGAAGGCGTCGACTTTCGCATTGGCGAAACAGACAGACCCACGAAGCCAAAAGCCAGCCCGTGATAATTCCGCGAAGACAGGCAAAGATGAATTTCCAAAAGAAGAGCGCGCCCAGCCGATCGGCAATTGCGCCGCGCACGATGGCATCGCAAACCATGATCCAGAAAAAGTGGACTCCGCAGATGAGCAAAAACCAGGCGAGGCGGCCCGCATTTTGCCGGATGAATCGACGATGCGCGCGGATTGCATCGCCCAGGCTTTCATTATGCAGAGCGAGCGAGATTTGGACGGAGCAGAAAGCAATGATCAAGCCGCTTATCACGCTGCGCTCGATCGGCAAGTAGTCGAGCACACCGGGAATATTCATGAAGTAAGCGAGGAGGAGTGGCAGCCGCACCATCAAAGTGCTTACTAACACGACGATGCCAGCCCATTTTAAAACATAACTGAAGCGGCGCATAGCGAAGCGGAACAGCTCCCCTTCTTCAAAGCTAACTCCTTTTACCCACGCCAGACACACAGTGATCAAATACACCTGGATATAGACGCCAAATAGATATTCGAAAATAAATGCAACCGCATCCACCGTGGCCGAAATTTGCAATAGCCCGGCGGCCGGAACGAGGCCGCCCCACTCCGGCAATCGCCAGAATACAATCGGCTTGAAGAGCGATGCCAGCGCGCTCAGCAGCAGAATGAAGTAGATGAAATAGCTCCAGAAACGATACCTCTTCCACAAAGCACGAAGCAGCGCGCCGTGCAGACCGCGCCAGTTGATGATCATGAACACAGCGGCCAGGACGGAGAGCGGATAAGTGGTGGTCGCGTTGTCAAAAATTCCGGCTACCCCTTCCAGTGCAGGCAACGGCGTTTCTCTCCATATCTCTACAAATCTCGGCCAGTACCAACTCGGCAACGAGATGATCTGGTTCAGATCGAGATCGGCCGATTTTCGGATGGGCGTAAACGTGGCAAATTGGAAAACGAAGTAACCGAACCCAAGAAGGGCAAACGTAAGCCAGATGCGTTTGAAGCGTCCGATGCAGCGAAACCCGTTGCCGAGCGATTGCCGGACCGGATTGAAAAACATCAGCAAGGCATACCCACCGCAGAGCCCAAGCAGAGCACATACTCGCGGGAGGCTCGATACCATGCCGGAGAAATATCGGCCTAACGAATTAAGCCCCAGTGACGGTTGAACGGCCAGTAAACAAACAACCCGCGTCCGACGAGGTTTTCTTCCGGCACAGGTCCCCAGTAGCGGCTGTCATAGCTGTTGTAGCTGTTGTCGCCAAGAGCGAAATAGCCATTTTCCGGCACGACAAAGGAGCGATTTGGCTCCGCCAGATAATCTCGGCCCAGTGCATAACCGCGATAGGGTGGCTTCGCCGCCATTACCCTCGCGAAACCAAAACCTTCTGCGATTTTGTCGTTGGCGTAAAGAAATGGCGGGTCGATCCGCAACTCATCTCCCGGCAAGCCGGCCAGTCGTTTAATGTAAAAAGGCGACCCGGTTTCCGGGTCCTCCCGAATCCCGAAGATATGATTTGTCCGGAAAACGAAAACGTCGCCCCGGTGTGGCTTAACAAAATTGTAGCTAAACTTGTCGACAAAGACCTGATCGCCTGTGTCCACTGCACCCCTGGCAATAATCTCATCACGGTGATAAATCCGGCCGGCAAAAACGTTGAAATCATGAGTAAGCGTTTCGGGCGGCGCGTAAACCAGAAAATTCTGCTGCTGGCAGATCAGTCGTGAAAATGTGAAGAAGAAGAGAAATTTTTTCTGCTCGATCTGCAAAATCTGGTCATCCTGACGCGAGACAACGTCGATGTAATTGCGGCCGAGAATAATGAAGTCCGCGATCTGACGTAGAATGTTTGGCACCGGCGTCGTACTGGGATGACCAATAATTCCGTTGAGGGTCGGTTGCATCGAGCCGGTGGGAATCTTAAACGGCTGCAATAAATAAGAGCGAATGCCGACCGCCACCACAATCGCGACCAAGATTACCTCACAATTTTCCCGCCAGTGGGATTCCCAGTTTACCGGCGTCAGTTTGTGTAATGTTTTATCGAGCGCTTCCGCTTCGTTTTGTATCCTCTCGTGATCGCGCTCACGCAACGCGGCCCGGAGGTTCTCTATTCCGGTAATGATCTCTTCCCGGCTCGAGGCACTGAGCAAATCGTTCTTATAGCGCAGATATTTTTGAGCATGCCGCAAGAGCAATCTGCTGTGCTTGACGTAACGGGTCGTAAACATTGATTCGTGTTCCTGGAAGCTAGGTGTTCGGTGTTGGTTGGACGTTTTCGCCTGGCATCGTCATTGCGCCCTTAGCACCTGGATGAACGCTTCCTGCGGAATATTGATCTTGCCGATGCTCTTCATGCGCTTTTTTCCCTCTTTTTGCTTCTCAAGCAATTTCCGTTTCCGCGTGATATCGCCGCCATAGCATTTTGCAGTCACGTTTTTTCGTAACGCCGAAACACTCTCGCGTGCAATAATTTTTCCACCAATTGCTGCCTGGATCGCGACTTGATAAAGCTGGCGCGGAATCACTTCTTTCAATTTGGCCGCGAGTTGGCGTCCCCTCGCCTCTGCGCGATCTTTGTGAACAATCGTCGAAAAGGCATCGACTGGTTCGCCATTCACGAGCAGATCGAGTTTCACCAACTTGGCCGCGCGATAGCCGGCGAGCTCGTAATCCATCGAGCCGTAGCCACGCGTAATGCTTTTAACCTTGTCGTTAAAATCGACAAGAATTTCGTTGAGCGGCAGTTCGCAATGCAACATCACGCGACGCGTATCGAGCGACTCGGTGTGATCCATTTGGCCGCGCTTCTCAAGAATTAACTGCAAGATGTCACCGATATTTTCATTCGGACAGATTACGTACGCCTTTACGATCGGCTCCCGGATTTCCTCGATCACACTCGGATTGGGCAAGTACGCCGGATTATCGATCAAAAGTTTTTCGCCACGCGTTGTCAGCACTTCATACACCACGCTTGGACTCGTCGCGATGATGTCCATGTCGTACTCGCGCCTGAGCCGTTCCTGGATGATCTCCATGTGGAGCAAACCGAGGAATCCGCAGCGAAACCCGAATCCGAGCGCGACAGAACTTTCCGGCGTGTAAATGAATGCGGCATCGTTCAGCCGCAACTTCCCGATCGCAGCCTTCAGGTGTTCGAAGTCGCCGGTGTTGATCGGATAGATTCCGCTGAACACCATCGGGTGAATTTCCTGAAAGCCTGGCAACGGTTCGCGCGCAGGATGACGTTGGTCGGTGATGGTGTCGCCGATTTTTATATCGGCGGTCGTTTTAATATTCGCGATGAAATACCCGACATCCCCTGGACTGAGCTTCGGCTGCATGAGCATCTTCGGAGTAAACACACCGACCTCCTTGATCTCATAACGGGCGTTGTTGCTCATCAACGTGATCGCGTGATTCGCTTCCATCGTTCCGGACACGACGCGGACGTAACCAACCACACCACGGTAAACGTCGAATACCGAATCGAACACGAACGCGCGCAAGGTTTCATCCGCCGGTTTTTGCGGCGGCGGGATGCGCTTCACAATCCCCTCAAGAATTTCCTCGATACCGATTCCCATCTTCGCGCTCGCTTCGATCGCTTCCTCGGAAGGGATTGCGAGGATTTCCTCCAATTGTCGATGGACGGCAGGCACATCGGCGTTTGGCAGATCGATTTTATTGATGATCGGAACAATCGTCAGCCCTTGTTTGTGTGCCAGATGAACGTTCGCCACTGTTTGAGCCTCAACCCCCTGCGCCGCGTCAACAATCAACAACGCGCCTTCGCACGCCGCGAGACTGCGCGAAACCTCGTAGGCAAAATCAACATGTCCCGGGGTGTCAAGCAGGTTAAGCCGATACATCTCGCCCGATTTACTCGTGTAACGCATCGTCACCGGATGCGCTTTGATTGTGATTCCCCGCTCGCGCTCCAAGTCCATCGAATCGAGCAGTTGGTCCTGCTTCTCGCGTTCGTGGATCGTACCGGTGCGCTCGAGCAATCGATCGGACAATGTCGTCTTGCCGTGATCGATGTGCGCGATGATACAAAAATTACGCGTCAGCTCAATGGCCATGAGAGCCGCACTATGCTGGCAGAGCAGAAGGAGCACAAGCAGCCCGCTTGTTTCTAAGCCGCCCGCAAGACAGAGGCTTGCGCTACCTTGGGATCCTTTACTATGTTCCAGATAACAACATGCCCACGCTAGTTATCAGCGGAACCGCATATGAACTCGTCGGAGATCTGATCACGATCGGGCGCGCGCCGGATAACATAATCGTTATTCGCGATCCGTCGGTTTCGAGTCATCACACGCAGTTGTATCTTGTCGGCGAAACGTATCGATTGAAAGATCTCGATTCAACCAACGGCACGCGCGTCAACGGCATTCCGACCACGGAAACGGCGCTGCGTTTCGATGACAGGATCCGATTTGGAGCAGTCGAAGCGCGGTACGAACCGGACGCAAGTGGGTCGCGACCCTTGCCTCAACTCGATGAGATTGAAGCCAATCCGGCAGAATTGAGCGTAGCCCCAGCCGATTTTGCGAACGCATCCCCATTCCCGCGCCAGAAAGATCAGAAGGACCCAACTCCGTGCTGCTCGTATTTCTCGGGAGCATGATCGCCGTCCTCATGATGCACGCCCCGACGCCGTAGTCGTCATCCAAGGTCGCAGGGCGGCCGAGAGACCTCGCTTCTGCCGAATGGACTCAAGACGCCCTGTCATGTCACGTGGTAGCGGATGTCTTTTCTTGCCGAGAGCGTCCGCGCAAGGGAGAGGTTCTTATCTGCGTTCAGAATGACAAATCGCTCGATATGACAGAACCGCACAAGCGCCTGCTTCTTTTCGACATCGATGGCACACTTGTCCATTCGGGCGGCGCAGGCGTGCATGCGCTTAAATTGACCCTCGTCGAGCGGTTCGGGATCGCAGATGACCTGCACGACATCGAAATCGCGGGTGTGACCGATTCGGGCATCGTCGTGAGCATCCTGAGAAAGCATAAGATTCCTGTGACGAACGAAAACATCAGTGCGTTTCTGGACAGCTACGTCCATTTTCTTTCGATCGAATTGCCGCGTCGCGAAGGCAAACTGCTTCCAGGCGTGCTCGAGTTGCTCGGGAAGCTGAAATCGCGGCCGCATCTCGTGCTCGCGCTTCTTACTGGGAATGTTGCGCGCGGAGCGCAATTAAAGCTCGAGCATTATGGCGTCTGGCATTTCTTTGAATTCGGCGCGTTTGCCGACGATCATCAAGATCGAAACCGGCTCGGAACATTCGCTCGCACTCGCGCAAAGGAAAAGCATGGTCGCGAATTCGCCGCCTCCGAGATCGACGTAATCGGCGACACCCCTCGCGATATTGCCTGCGGTAAAGCGTTTGGCGCGCGTACTATTGCCGTCGCGACCGGCACGTGGAGTCACGACCAGCTGGCAAAATATCAGCCCGATTTTCTGATCGATGATCTTTCGAATGTGGACGGTGTTATCGATACGCTCGAATGGTGATCGATTGACGATTGAAGGTGTGAATGAAAAAATCCGCGTCTCCCGCGTTTCCAATGCCCCGTAAAGATCATCCTAATGTGCTGCCGCTGGAAGGTGAACTCGATCTGCACGTCTCGCCTACCGTCGTAGCGTCACTCAATATGATGATCGAGAAAAAACCAAAACAGGTGGTTGTCGATCTTTCCCGCGTATCCTACATCGATAGCGCGGGTTTGGCGGCCTTTATCCAAGGAATGCAAAAGGTCGAAGCCTACGGCGGCAAGTTCGCGCTGGCCGGCTTACAGGAAACAGTGCGTTCGATCTTTGAGATCTCGCGGCTCGATCAGGTATTTCAGATTTTCCCAGACGTAGACGCGGCGCTGGCCGCGGCCTGAATCAGAATTTCCAAAGTCCGCGCAACATTTCCTGAGATATCGAATTGCGCTGCGCACTGTATGTTTGTCGATCTCACCGCAGCACTACGTGCTGCATCCGACCAAAACCACAAGGCGTCACGCAAACCGACGAGGTCGTTCGCGCAATCAACAATTGATCCGTGCACGCCGTCTTCGATTATTTCGCTGAATCCGTTTGCGCGTGTCGTGATCACCGGCAGACCGCAAGCGAGCGCTTCCAGACAGGCATTGGAAAACGGATCGTAAATTGTTGGCAGAATAAAAATGTCCGCGGCCGCGTAAAGGCGCACAAGATCGGACACCTCGCCGAGGAACTGGACGCGCTTTGATTTGTAGGAGCGCTTGTTTCCGCGACCGGCAACGAGCAAGCGCATCTTCCGGTTCTTGCACAATTGCATCGCTTCGATCGCGAAAAGTAATCCCTTGCGTTCCCAGCCGGAGCCGGCAAAAAGGAGCGCGATTTGATCCGGCTTCAATTTCAATTCGGTGCGCGACTTTTCTCGCACCTCCGGATCGAAGCGAAATTTTTCGAGTGGAACACCGTTTTGCACGATGTCGATCTTATCCGCGGGATAGTGATACAGGTCGACAATCTCACTTTTCACCATGTGCGAATTGACGATGACGCGATCTGCTCCGCGATTTGTAAAGAGAGCTTCTTCGAGCTGCAAAATGTCGTGATGTTTGCGATTAAGGCCCCGAATAAATCGTTGCAGCGGGACTTCAAATTTTCTTCTACGATTGAGCCACGCGCGATGGACGCCATCGCCGGCGCGATAAACGTGACAATCCCACACGCGCTCGAGGCTCATCAGGACATCACAGGGAATGCGCGATCGCATTTGTTTCAGCTCATCCGCAAATGCAATTGCCGATTGGGAATGCAAGCAATCGAGTATTCCAAACGGCCACTCGGTCTGCGGCCAATCGCTCGTAGTAATAAGTTGCAGGTCATGTCCTGCATCAAACACTCCGCGCGCAAGCCGTTTCAAATACGCTTCCGCGCCGCCGGTCTGGGAATAGCCGCGGCGAACAAAAGCGATCGTCAGTCGTTTGTCAGAAGGCATCACGAGTGAGTTACAACTTTACTTGCTCCATGTTCGCCAGAATAGTTGTAACCAGATGCCGGGTGAAACTTTAAACGCCCCTCCTCCAGTACGCTCCACCTCGCCAGCAGCACGAATGGTACCGAGGCATTTGCTCTACTCGATCTTCGCTCGCATCGGCGGCTCAGGTCTGGACACGGATGCATTTGAAACCTTGCGCGCGTCGTATCGGGGCGGATTTCTCGGAAAAGCCATTGCCTATGACAACCGGCAAAAGGAAATTCCCGCATCGCTGATCCATTCTCTACGCTGGCATCCAGTGCGTCTCATCTCGTTTTTCGACCGGCCTTACTATTACGGCGCGAAAAAAAAATACCTTGATTGGATCGCCTCGCGGCAGCTGGCGACCGGGCGCTACGACTTGTTTCACAGCTGGTCAGGCGACTGTCTGCGCTCGCTCCGAGTCGCGAAACAGCGCCACATCCCATCGATTGTCGAGATTCCAACCTGGCATCGCGACGGCGGGAAAGTGAAAATCCTCCGACAGGAATCGACAAGCAATGTCCGGGGGTTTCAAAAATGGAAAGCCGGATTGCTGCTCGAGCGCAACCGTTTCGTTGAAGAGTATAAACTCGCCGATCTGCTGCTCGTTTTATCACAGACCGCAACCGACACCTTTCGGGTGCGGGGGTTCCCGGAGGAAAAACTATTTTACCTACCGCGCGGGGTGGATGTGGAGCGCTTCAAGCCCGGACGGCGCCCAGCAAAATTCCGCGCGGTTTTCTCCGGCGCTTTGATTAAACGCAAGGGCATTCACCATTTGCTTGAGGCCTGGCACCGCCTCAATCTAACCGAAGCCGAATTATGGCTTGTCGGTTCTGTGCACGACGAAGCGAAGCCGTATCTCAAGCAATTCTGGCACGATAATATTCGGGTTGTGGGATTTGTGCGCGATCCGGAGAATTATCTTAGCCAAAGCACGGTTCATATTTTTCCGTCACAATGGGAGGGCAGCGCCAAAGTCACTTATGAAGCGGCCGCCTGCGCGTTGCCGCAAATCACTACACGGGAAGCAGGCGATGTCGTGCGCGATGGCGTGGAAGGAATTATCGTGCGACCACGGGAGGTCGACGCGATCACGGCAGCACTCGATCATTTATATCGACATCCTGAAGTCGTCGAACGCATGGGCAGCGCGGCGCGGCGACGAGTCGTTGAAAATTTCACATGGGATCATTTCCGAACGCGATTGCTGGACGCTTACGAAATCGCGATGCGGAAAGCGACGTAACCACCCCGTTTCCGGCAGTCTATGACCGGCGATCGGAACAGAAAAGAATGCGACGCCGATAGAGCGCCGCTGCAATCGCTTAGCTCGTGAACATTCTGCTCCTCCAACTCAAACGCATCGGTGATCTAATTTTGACGATGCCGGCCATCGTGGCTTTGCGCGAAAATTTTCCTGATGCACGGGTGACACTTGTCGTTTCCAACGAATGCGCCGATTTGCTACCAGCCATCCCGGGCGCGGACCGGATCTTGGTTGCGCGGCATAATCTGAGCGACATCGCCATAGTGATTGCCCTGGCGCGCGAGAGATTTAATTACTGCATCGACTTCACGCGAAACGATCGCTCCGCCTTTCTTGCCTTTTTATCCCGCGCACGGAAACGGATCGTGTCTCACCGTGTCCGCGATCAATCAAAAATCCGGGCACGAATCTACAATCAGTTCGTGGACAATCGCATGCGGGACATGCACACGGTCGATTATAACCTCGCGTTGCTGGAGCCGCTCGGAGGTAGCAGCGCTTCTCGCGCGATGCATCTGGAGTTGCCGGAGTCGGCCCGTGAAAAAGCGAATAAGCTTCGGCGCGACTCAAAAATCGGTGGACACTTCATCATTTTTCATCCCGGTTCGGCGCGCATCGAGAAGTTCTGGGATCCAGCGCGGTGGGCAGAAGTCATCAACCACGCTGGCCACAATAACGATGTCGATCTTGTTCTGACGAGTGGGGCTTCGCGCCTGGAACAGGCCCACGTTACCCTTATCAAGGCGAAAACAGGGCCGCGGATCGTCGACCTTTCTGGAAGGACGGATCTGCTTACCTTGGCGGCGCTCATTGCGCAGGCACGTCTTCTAGTGACAGTGGACTCCGCCCCGATGCACCTCGCGGCAGCGGTGCAGACGCCGCAAGTGGCTCTTTTCGGTCCGACGAATCCATTTCACTGGCGACCGCGGGAGAGCCTCGCACTGATCTTGCAGGGAGAATCGAGAACTCCGTTGACGGAATTTTCACCTGTACGGGCGCGCTTTCCGATGAGCCTAATCTCGACGGAAGCGGTGATCGATGCTATGGATTCGCTGCTGTCGCCTCAAGCGACGACTCAAACTTCATGAAGAACGGAAAAACCGGAAAGAAAAGGCCCTCATTTTGGCAGACTCTTAAGGCCGCGTCGGGCCCGTACCGGCGGCTCTACGGCTACGTCAAGCCATACCGGGCGCGCTTCGTATTTGGCCTTTCGTTGGGCTTCGTCTTCGGCATGGTCAATTCGCTCTTCCCGCTGGTCGTCGCCCGGGTGACAAGCGTGATCTTCCACGGAGCTGCTCCGAATCCGATGGCATTGCGCTCGAATCTCGAAGTCTTGAACGCCGGTCCCAAGATCAATTCGCTTCTTCTTATCTGCCTCGCTATTCCCGCAATCATGACGGTGCGCAGCCTTTGTTCCTACGGCAACTCTTATTGCATGAACTGGGTGAGCAACAAAGTGGTGACCGACATCCGGAACCAGCTCTTCGGCAAGATTGTGCGGCATTCGATGGAGTTCTTTAATAAAATGCAGGCTGGATTTCTCATATCGCGCATCACCAACGACACGCGTGGCATGCAGATGGCGCTGACCACTGTAAGCAGCGATCTGTTTAAGCAGCCAATCACCATCGTTGGCGGAATTGCTGTTCTCCTTCTAATGGACTGGAGGTTTACAGTTGTGACCCTGGTTCTTTTTCCGATTTGTCTACTGCCGATCCGCGTTTACGGGCGTCGCGCGCGCAAGGCGGTGCAAAACGAGCAGGAAGACATGGGGCAGATGGTCGTGACCATGCAGGAAACATTCGCCGGCATTCGGGTCATCAAATCGTTCAGTCGGGAGGAGCATCAGGAGAAATCGTTCATCCGGAGCAATCAGCTTCAGTTCTCGAACATGATGCGAATGATCAAATCCATGGAAGCGGTCGGGCCGCTGGTGGAAACGATCGCGGCCGTGGGCGTGGGCCTGGCGTTGCTTTATGTTTACGCCGTAAATCTGAGCGCCGGGCGTTTTTTTGGGCTGATCTCGGGGATTTTTATCCTGTACGAGCCGATCAAAACACTCAGCAAAATCCACATCGTGATGCAGAGATCAGTCTCCGCCACCACCGAGATTTTCAGGATTTTGGATTTGGAGCCAGCCGTCAATGACGCCCCCGATGCCGTTGCGATGACCTCGTCGCAAGGCCGGCTCGATTTTGAAAATGTAATTTTCCGCTACGCAAACACTGTTACCGACGCGGTCAAAGATCTGAATTTGCGTATCGAACCAGGCAAAACTTATGCACTGGTCGGCGCAAGCGGCGCGGGCAAAAGCACGATTCTCTCCCTCATCCTGCGCTTATACGATCCGACTTCCGGGAGCGTGAAAATTGACGGCCGCGATTTGCGCACGATCACGCAAAAATCCCTGCGCCAACAGATCGGTCTCGTGACTCAGGAAACATTTTTATTTCACGACACGATTTTCAAAAATATTCAGTTCGGGCGGCTCGATGCCACTCCGGAAGAAGTTTATGAAGCAGCACGCACTGCTTACGCTCACGATTTCGTCACAGCGCAACCGAAAGGCTACGAAACAGTCATCGGAGACAAGGGCTGTCTACTCTCCGGCGGCCAACAGCAGCGTCTCGCGATTGCGCGCGCCGTCCTGAAGAACGCGCCGATTCTATTGCTCGACGAGGCGACGTCGTCGCTCGATTCCGAATCGGAAAAGCAGATTCAAAAGGCGCTTGAAAAGCTCACTGCCGGACGAACCGTAATCGCAATTGCCCATCGGCTTTCCACGGTCTTGTCGGCCGATCAGATCGTGGTGATGGATTACGGGCGTATCAAGGAGATCGGCACACATGCCGAGCTGCTGGAGAAGTCCGGGTACTATCGCCGGCTTTACGATCACCAGTTCAATCGGCCTCAAAAAGAAAGCCCGGCTGAACAAGCCATTCTCGTGGAGGAGCTTGTTTAACGATTCGCTGCAGCCACTTGCCTGTGGTCGGTTTTAGCGTCGGTTCAGTTACGGCGTACAGCGCAGTGGCCACAACCCTTCCAACGCTTTCCATTTCGCCTACTCCAAATTAACCTCTGGAAAATGCCGTTCAATATCGACCTGCACACCCATTCGTTCTTTTCCGGGGACGGTGTATCCAGCCCGGAAGACATGATCGCCGCCGGGCGCGCAAAAGGTTTGCACAGCATAGCGGTTACCGACCACAACACCTGCGACGCTATCAGTTACCTGCTCGATAAGGGTTTGATGCGGCTCGATGGTCTTCCGGTCGATGATTTCCTGATCCTACCCGGCGTGGAAGTGACCACAGCCGACGGCCATCTTCTTTGCGTTGGCGCGACGCTTCCCTATCTCAAGGGGAAACCGGCGCGCGAGGTCTGCGAAATCATCCATGAACGCGGCGGTCTCGCGATCCCTCCGCATCCATACGATTTGTTTCGTGCGGGAATCCGGCTTTCAACATTGGAAACGCTGCCGATCGATGCCATTGAAGTTTTCAACGCTGCGACCACGTTACGTCGCTACAATCGTTATGCCTTCAAGTACGCGCAGATTCGCGGTTTGCCTATGACCGCCGCGAGCGATGCACATCATGCCGCGACCGTCGGTACCGCTTACACAATCGTGAACACGGATGATTTCTCTGTGAAGGGAATTCTCGCGCAGATCGTAAAGAGCAACGAGCTCAACCAAAAATACCAAACCCCACGAGATAGCCTCCGCAAAACGTGGAACAATTGGCTGCGACTGCGACGCCGGAAAAGAATTCCAGAACTGGCGGCAAAAGATAGCCAGAACGGACGCTGACTTTTGAGTCCTTAATTCTTCCTTCTGAAGATGTCCGCTTACGTGATCGTCGAAATCGACGTTGTCGATCCCAGTGGCTATGAGGAATACAAAAA
>QHMQ01000012.1 GCA_003217835.1 Verrucomicrobiota bacterium | reverse complement strand
TGCGCAAAGCTAGCCTCGCAGTTCAATCGTGCCTCTGTTAGATTACTGTACAGAGCGGATATGCTTTTCGACCAAGCCTTGCATATGCGTGCGTCCACAACGCGAATCGTCTTTCAGGCGGCCGTCGTATTTTTAATACTCCTCTGGGCGACAGCGATTGCACCCGAGCCTCCCGCCCGCATCTCAATCTCACCGCGCGAACTGGTTCGCGCTGTCACGATTGGCCGCAGCTCTCTTATCGACTTGTGCCTGATCGAACAGGTCGATCCCAACGGGCGCGACATTCACGGACGGACGCCATTGCTGATCGCGACGTCGCGGCAGGATTGGAAGACAGCCCGGCGGCTCATCGATGCTGGCGCACTCGTCGACCACGCCGACGAAAAAGGGTTTACGCCCCTGATGGCAGCAGCAATGCACGGTAATCTGGAGATGTTCCGCGCGTTTCTTGCACGCCTAACCAATCTTCACGCCGAAGCTCGGTGTAAGGACGGCCGCGATCTCTTGGGAATGGCTCTCGATGGCGGGAACCCGGAGATCATCAGAACCGTAACGGAGCGCCTACCGCTCATGCCGCAGTGGAGAACCAGCACGCGGCGCGCTCTTGAAGCGGCCCTGCTTGCGGGAAACAAGGATCAAATCCGATTGCTGCTGGGTAAACATGCAACTCCTCCGACTCCTGAAGGTAAAAGGGTGCCGCTGGTCGCCTATGCCATCGCAAAAAACGACGCGCCCCTTTTTAGCGCTCTGATGGCCTGTGGCGCCGATCCCAACACCGTTTTGCCGACGCGCTGCGACAAGGAGTTCCTGGCGTTGCTCCCGTCAAAATCCCTTCGCAGTTATATCGAAGAAGACAGGAATCTGACCGTGCTGATGCTCGCTGCTGGTCTCGGGCAGGAGGGTTATTTGCGCGCTCTGCTGGGTGCCGGCGCCGACCGGACCCGCGCTACAAAACACGACAAAATGCTTGCGCTATACATTGCCGCCGAGACGGGCCAGTGGCGATGCACGCAAATCCTTCTCGGCGGCGGCCCGTCACCGAATCAGCTTCGCCTCGAAATTTCCATCGCCTCGCAACGTGTGGCACTCATTAAAGACGGCTTATCGGTATTTCACACTGAATGTTCAACCGGCCGGCGGGGCTACTCAACACGGACCGGTCAGTTTGTGATTACTGACAAGGAACGGAACCATCGTTCCACAATCTACCATGTGAAGATGCCATATTTCATGCGTCTCAGTTGCCTCGATTTCGGAATGCACGCGGGTGTGGTGCCCAATTATCCGGCATCACATGGCTGCATTCGGCTGCCCTCGGAAGCGGCCCGCAAATTCTTCTCCGAAATCCCGATCGGCACGCTTGTGACGGTCCAGTGACAATGGCCTGCTATCTCGCGCGCAATGGCAGATTCGCGCGAACGGAATTCCTTGGCAGGGTCGCGCAGTAGGACGTTCGTGGCGCACTTTTCGGTGCCTCCGTTGACACGATTATCAACGATCTTAACGTTTTTCTTCACAACTCAAAATGATCACTTTTGCGGCAGGAAAGGGCGATGGGAAAGAGTTCGTCTCGCACGCGCCGGGCAATTGGCCCGAAGTCGCGCCGGAACTCTGGAACGACTGGAAATGGCAGCTCAAAAATCGGGTTACTTCGCTCGCTCAACTCGATCAACAGGTCGATCTTAGCGAAGAGGAACGCAGCGGGGTTCTGCTTTCCGGCGACAAACTCGCCCTCGCGGTCACCCCGCATTTTTTCAATCTGATTCCGCGCGAAAATCCGGACGATCCAATCCGGCGCCAGGTCATTCCACGGATCGAGGAGACTTGGACGTCGCCGTACGACATGGCTGACCCGTGTGGGGAGGATTCGCACATGCCGGTGCCGGGTCTGGTGCATCGATATCCGGACCGCGTGCTATTTCTCGTGACCGATCGCTGCGCCAGTTACTGTCGATATTGCACGCGCGCCCGCGTCGTCAGCGGCGTCGGCGAACAGGAACTTCACACGAATTTCGAGGAAGCATTCCGCTATCTCGAACAACACACCGAAGTGCGGGATGTGCTTTTGAGCGGCGGCGACGCGTTGATCTTCAGCGACGATAAGATCGACAAGTTGCTCTCGCGGCTGCGCGCGATCAAACACATCGAATTCTTGCGCATCGGCACGCGCATCCCGATCTTTCTTCCGCAACGCATCACGCCCGAGCTTTGCGCAATCCTCGCGAAATATCATCCGCTCTGGCTGAGTGTGCACGTCAATCATCCGCGCGAGCTCACGATTGAAGTGAAGGAAGCGCTCGAACGGCTCGCGAATGCCGGCATTCCGCTTGGCAACCAAAGCGTGTTGCTCAAAGGCGTAAACGACGATCTCGAAACGATGAAAACGCTCGTGCACAAATTGCTCATGTGCCGCGTGCGCCCGTATTACCTTTACCAGTGCGACCTGATTAATGGCTCATCGCATTTGCGCACCTCGGTCGCGAAGGGGATCGAGATCATCGAAGGTTTGCGCGGGCACACCACCGGTTATGGCATCCCGCAATTCGTCATCGACGCCCCCGGCGGCGGCGGCAAAGTCCCGATCAATCCCGGTTACATTCTCTATCACGACAACGAAAAGATCGTGATCCGCAATTACGAAGGAAAAATCTTCGAATATCCGGAGACCGGAAACGAAAACGTCCAGTTCGCTCCTCAGCGGGAATACCACGACGAGTATTTGTATTCTTGATTGGAACGGCAGGCGCTGTCTCGTTAGGCTGCGTAATCAGATAAAATCGATCTCGCGTGCGTGTTGAAGATCAAGTCATCGCCGGAGATGTGATCGGCAAACTCGGCTCTTCCGGGAATTCGCGAAGGAGTCGCTCAAATCCAACGCGTCATTATCGACGAATTCAGGCCCCGTGAAGAACATGCGGGCGGCCAAACCCGATTGATTAAGAGCAGGATAGGGTTAACGGATTGAATGGGATTTCAGAAGAACCAATCTGAGAATCTTGTTAATCCTGTCTAGTTCTTCGTTCCTTCAAAGAAAATCTCTCCGCCGATGACGGTCATGGCGCAGTGCGTCGTCGGGATTTCCGGCTCGGGGATTTTCATGATGTCGTTCGAGAGGACGGTGAAATCGGCGAGCTTGCCTGCTTCGATTGATCCTTTGTCGCTTTCTTCAAACGCCGCGTAAGCGGGCCAGATTGTGAACATATTGAGCGCTTGCTCGCGCGAAACGGCTTGCTCGAGATGCCAGCCCTCGCCAGAAAATCCTTTCACGCTTGTGCGCGCAACTGCGGCATAAAACTCAATCATCGGTTCGCCGCGTTCAACCGGAGCGTCCGAGCCTCCGGCGACGATAGAACCGGACTTGATGAGACTTTGCCACGCATAGGCGCCCGCGAGGCGATCCATTCCAAGTCGAGCAGGCGCGAAAAACAAATCGCTGATCGCGTGCGACGGTTGCATCGAGGGAATTACGCCCAGCTTCGCGAACCGCGGAAGATCGGCGGGATCGAGAATCTGCGCGTGTTCGACACGCCAGCGCGGTTCGCGAGTTTTTCTTTCTTCAGGTGGCACCGCGTTAAATGCCTGCTCGTAAAGATTGAGAATCATTCGGTTGGACCGATCGCCAATCGCGTGCGTTTCCACTTGAATGCCGCGGCGCAGCGCTTCTTCAAACATCGGTTTCAAATCCGATTCTTTTTCGGTGAGAAAACCGGAAGTTTCTGGCGCATCGCTGTATGGTTTCAGCAAAGCGGCACCGCGTGATCCGAGCGCGCCGTCAAAAATCACTTTGATCGTACGCTGGGTGAAGCGGTGATCGTAGGCGTTGATCGTCGGTCCCTCGCGCAAAAAACGCTGCGCATCTTCGCCCGGGCCGAAAACGGCATTGGTAAAACGCAGTTTCACTTTTTTCTCGTCGAAACATTTTCGAACTATTTTGATATCGTCGGCATAGCTGCCGGCGTTTTGAATTTCGCACCAGCCGAGGTCGATCTCGCGCTGGATTCCGAGCAGAAACGCCCGCTCGCGCTCGGCTTCAGTCGGTTTCGGAATATTTTTTGCGACAAGGTCCTGCCCATTGTCGAGCAGCATCCCGTTCGGTTCGCCGGTTGTTTTGTCTTTCAGGATTTCGCCGCCGAACGGATTCGGCGTGTTCTTGTCGATCTTCGCGATCCTCAACGCAGCACTGTTCGCAACCGAAGCGTGACCGTCCGCGCGCGTGAGAAAAACAGGGTTTTCGGACGCGATCTTGTCTAGATCGGTGCGGGTGGGAAACTGTGGCGGTTTCCAGAAAGTCTCGATCCAGCCGCGCCCGGTGACCCATTTGCCGCGCTCAGCCTTAGCGACGCGCTCCTTAACTTTTGCGAGAAAATCCCCGAGCGTGTTCGTGCCTTCGAGATTCAAATTCATCTCCCTCTCGCCGATTCCGAAGATGTGGCAATGCGAATCAGTCAAGCCAGGCAAAACAGTGTGGCCGTGAAGATCGATAACGCGTGTTCTATTGCCCCGAAATTTGTTGGCGTCTTCGTTTGCGCCGACAAAAACAATCCGCTGATTCTTGACGGCAATCGCTTCGGCGCATGGCTGGCGCTCGTTCACAGTATAGATATTCCCGTTAACAAAAATGAGATCGACTTCTGCAGCGCCATTCACGTTTTGAAGTAGAAATGACAAGAAAAGGAGACTGCTGCGCAACAAGATGTGAAAAGCCTGCGCTTTCACTTGACGGTGTGGCGAAGTTTTGACGTTATCAGTTCCGGTAATTCTACGCCTTTCCGTATCGGGAGGGGGAGGCGTCAAATTTTTTTGAGACGATGTCGATCCACGGATTTTCTTTTGCCAATGAAATCTCGATTCATAGAGTTGCCGCCTGGCTGTTCCCCGGCGATCAATCTCAACATTTCCGGCGTTTGAACAAAGCACATCCTAATCTCAGCTGCTCTTCGTTTTTAGCTTGGCGGTTGGCACTGCGGAGCCTCCGCATCCGTTAAATCAATGGCGAATTTTTTTCCACGCTGGACGAACTGGCTGCCGCTTAAAATCGTGATCTGCGCCGTACTGATCGTTTGCGGGTTGACCGCCGGTACATGGTATTACGTGACACCAAAATACACCCGCGTGAGATATGAACCGATCCAGCCGGTGCCTTTTCCGCATGATGTTCACGTGTCGCAGCTCGGAATGGACTGCCGTTATTGCCACAGCTTTGTCGAGATGGCGGCGCATTCGAATCTGCCGAACACGCAGACCTGCATGAACTGCCACACCCAAGTGCAGAAAGACAACCCGAAACTCGAGCCTGTGCGCATGAGCTGGAAAACCGGCAGCCCGATCGAGTGGGTGCAAATCCATCGCACGCCCGACTATGTTTTCTACAATCATAGCGCCCACGTCAATCGCGGCATCAGTTGCTTTAGCTGTCACGGTGAAGTCAACCACATGCCGGTGGTCTATCATGCGAAGCCGCAGAGCATGGCGTGGTGTCTGGAATGCCATCGGCACCCGGAAAATTTTTTGCGGCCGGAAGATCAGGTATTTAATCTCGATTGGAAACCAGACGACGTAAAACCGGCGGAGTTTGTGGCGAAGTACGGACAACCGCATGACGTTGGCGAAGATTTTTCCAAGAAGAAAAAGCTTACTCAAACCGAGATCGGCCAAACATTGAAAGAGCGATGGAACGTCGATCCGCCGGTCACTTGCCAGGGTTGTCACCGATGAAACGCGTGTTCCAGCATCCACCTGAGCCATTAAACGGAAAGCGTTACTGGCGCAGCCTTGGCGAATTGAGCGATGCACCTGAATTTCGCGAATGGCTCGAACGGGAATTCCCCGCGGGCGCGGCTGAGTTGAATGGCGTGGAATGGTCGCGACGCAGTTTTGTAAAATTAATGGGCGCATCGCTGGCGTTGGCTGGTTTTGGCTTGAACGGTTGCCGTCGACCAGAAGCGCATCTGGTTCCCTTTACGAAGAGTGCGGAGTGGACAATCCCCGGAAAATTTCTCTACTACGCGACGGCAATGCCTCGGCGCTCTGGGGCAATTCCGCTCATCGCGACGACTGTCGATGGACGTCCGATCAAGCTCGAAGGAAATCCGTTGCACCCGGCAAGTGGCGGCGCGACCGACACTTTCGCGCAAGCGTCAATTCTCGATCTTTATGATCCATCACGCTCGCAACGGTTCGTTCACAAAGGGAAAAAGAGCGATCGTGCAGCGTTTGATGCCTACATGGGGGAGCTTCGCAAAACGCTCCTCGCACGGCAGGGTGAAGGGCTTGCATTTCTGGTCGGGGAAACGCATTCGCCCACACGCGAGCGGTTGCGCCTTGAGTTAGAGAAGATTTTCCCGGGTCTGCGCTGGTGCGTTTATGAGCCGCTCCTCAGTCAGGAACAGAACTTTGCTGGGCAAGGTAGTTTTGGCGACAACTTACGCCTCCTGCCGAGACTCGATCGCGCGGATGTGATCCTTGCGCTCGATAGCGATTTTCTCGACTGCGGCCAGGGCGATCTCGCTTCGGTGCGCGCATTCACTTCGCGACGCCGAGTGAGCGCGTCGAAAGACAACATGAATCGACTTTACGTAGTCGAGAACCGCTTCACGCTCACGGGTGCGATGGCGGATCATCGACTTCGCTGTCCCGCGAGCCAAATTGCAGCGTTTGCGCACGCCCTCGCTCGAAAGATCCAGGCTGCGACCAACGACGCCAGCCTCGGTTCTGTAATCGCGAATCTGCAAGTCCCAGCAGGCGCTGCCACTTTCGATGAGCAATGGCTCAGCGAGGCCGCGAATGATCTCATGGCAAAACCTGGCGCGAGCTTAGTGCTGGCGGGCCCAAATCAGCCAGTCGCGGTGCAATTACTCGTTTATGGAATCAACGCTGCACTCAAAAATCTCGGCCAGACACTGGTCATCCGGCAGATTCCGCGCAATCCACGAACAACCGATATTCTGCAACTGGCGGCGGACATAAACGATGGGCAGATTAAGCAACTGTTCATTCTGGGAGGCGATCCGGTCTACAACGCGCAACGCGGGTTGGTAGAGGACCGAGAGACAAAGCTGCCGCTCGATTGGATTGATCTGCAGAAAAAGGTGC